>JAJZKL010000008.1 GCA_021804185.1 Thermoplasmata archaeon
CTGTTTTCCAGAAATGCGTTTATGATGAACCAGACAGCAAATGAAAGAACCAGAAATCCAAGGACAGCATAAATGTAGTATGTCTGCACACCGTACACCTTGAGTATATCAGGAAGGCTCTGGAAAGTGAATGTCAGAAAATAGATGGCAGAAAATGCAGCCAGTGCAGTGTTTGCAACCCACATTGAAAGCCTTGAGATGAAATATGTCACAGAGTTTTTACCGACACCGATCCTTAGGAATCCAGGGCCGCCAACGGAATCTATCTTATTTTTCTCAGTATAGACATACATGTAGGAATATACCCAGGCTATCCCCAGTGATATGAGGCCGGCGATAACGAGAGAAACAACGCTTACAATAGCATACTGCACTATGTTTACAGGTAGAATGATAAACAGTGGTGAGCCTATAGTGGTCCCTATTCCAATGGCAAGAAGTGTGACAAAACCATAAGTTGGCCTAGCCCTGACCGTCCTTACCGGTCTCTTGAATTTGATCCTCAGGGATTCTGGAAATATGGAAACCAGTGCCAGGCCGGATATAAGGCCGGCCATCAGGGCGAATATCTGAATTGTGAGCGGAAGCCTCAGGGTAGTCGATGATATCCTCTTAAGGGCTTCCCCCATAATGAGAGCGGAAACCCCTGCAAATATTGCTCCAAGTACAACTGTCAGGTACTTGAAAGATATGACGATAATTCTCAGGTCCTTTCGATTGTTGAACATATTAAATCAGGAGGTTAAGCCTGAGTCCTCCAGAGTGTTGGCAGCAACCTTGAGTATGGCAAAGGCCCCAATTATAAGCGTGGCACCCAGCACAAAGAGAAGAAGGGCAAGCAGTGAGGTTATGAATGGCCCTGGATGCAGTAGTGTGACCCGTTCAGAGAAGTAATTCAGAAATGTCTGGGGATTGTCATATGCGTAGAAAGATGGCACTATCAGGCCTAGGCTCAGGAATATAAGAATCCCTGCCATCGCGATCTCACCAACTGCAATGATGAATGACCATAGGGAGCTCTTCCTGAATCTTCTCGATAGAAGAGATAGGAACTCCTGTACATCAAGATCCTTGGCTCCGGCGATTTTTCCCAGTGCTCTTTGGTTGTACTCACTGTTATTCTGGGAAAGAACAGCAACTGCTTTGATGTCCAGAACCAGCTGATCGAGCAAACTGTCAAATGAGTCCCTGGTTTTTTCCTCTTCCGTGTCCACGAATGATCACAACCAATAGAGAGAGTGGTTAAAAACAGTTGCGATGAGGCTCAGCGTGTCTGAAAGAAACTGAAAAAAAGGTACGGCACCCTTCAGGCTCAGATATGATTCTGCGCCTTTAAAGCCCTATTCCTGAATCCGGATCTGTGATCGGATAATATGAATTTTCCACTGAAGAATTCTGCTATTGTGGATTGTGTTACAACCCACATCAGGGGGACCATTGTACCCCATACAGCGATTTCGAATACAAGAACTGATGACAGGCTGAAGAAAGGCCACGGGTTTATTCTGTATTCAAGCCCGAGATAGAATATGAGAAGGCTGAAAATTCCCATGGAAATTGAAAGAGTTTCGCTCACCAGATATCCTCTGGGCAAAACCTTCCTGATGGCACCAACAGCAAGACCTCCTGAAATTGTTGAGAGGGACATGGCAGCAAATGCCGGGAAACTGTTCAGTGCGAGGTTAGCAAGTAAAGGGTCAAACCATACAAAGACTGCGAATGTTCCAGCGAATAGAATGGGAATGGTCCACAATTTCCTGCTCTTAAGAATGTATCCCCCATAAAGAGAACCTATTAGATAACCAAGAAAAGCTCCTGCCATTGATGTTCCAAATATGAATAGCGGTGTCCGGAAATACCCCAGATAAACAGCAAGTGTACTTACCGTTGGAAGAGTTATGAGTCCAGCATACAGAATCGCTCTGGCTATTGTATTGACATATCCGGTTAATTTTCCATAGAATACTGGATAGCTGCTCTTCACAACCCAGAAAATAAGGTTTGTTATCAGAAGGAATATCCAGCTTTCAAGGATAAGAGGGATCATGCCAATAGTGACTATGGCAGCCGCCACTGACGGAAGAAGTCCTATACATCCTTCACACTGGCAGGAGAGGGCTCCGGCGATCCCCTGTACTCCGGAAACAGCCATGCCTGAATTCCCACTCCTTGAAAGGATTCTGAATATTCCGTAAAAATTGTCTACTGCAAGTATCGAAATTGAGGTGAATATCAGTATGATCAAAGGACTCACTGTAAGTGTAACTATGGAGCCGTAAATGTTCACTCCATAGCTGTATATCCAGGGCAGTGGTTGGCCGGGAAAGATGAATATGTATTTCAACGGAATCACTGTAACGGATGCGCTGGATGGCTGCGAAATGAACTGCAGGGATTCGCCTAGATAGTACATAAACATGGAGAATGCCATATATGCAAGAAATGATGCATAACTTTTCCTGGTCCAGTTAATGCTCAACAGCGAGAACACAAGAATTATGATGGCAAATACCAGATATGATGGATAGTACAGGAATAACATTACCATTAGCGAAGAATTGAATACCTGTAAATAGCTGAAATACCTTGAAATTCTCAAATCAAGGTATTCTGTAATGGCAAATATAATAGGAACGGAAATGAAAAATGATGCCGGAATAAGAAAGTACATTAATCCGCGGTCGTCTATGAGAATTGAATGGTTTAGGGCCGGAATGAAAAGGATAGCAGTTAACACACCCTCAATTAATGATAGGTCAATCCCTAAATTATTTTTCCCAGTCATTCCAGCCATATCTTCCGCCACCTTTAGCTCACTATTACGCTGCCCATCATCCATCCCTGGGTAGACATTGCTCCTTCCCATCCATTAGCGCCAGAGCCACAGGGGGCATTACATTGCCAGTTGTAGGTTCCAGACTGGGATGAGGTGAAATGAAGATCAGCAACCACTGTTGATGACGGAGGTATTGGTATATTCAGATTCAGCCCCGATACTGTGAATGTGTGTGAAACACTGTAGGGAGGGAATGCCGAAACGGTAGATCCTCCGCTGAACCTTGATGAGGTTGAATTTACGTTTGTGTTGTTTATGACCTTTACCACATTGCCTACCGTGCCATTTACGTCATACAGGGAAGCCTGCCCTGCACCGTCTCCGATATTATTCTGCGCCTGCCCAAGTGGATATGCGGTTCCATTGTCATAACATATGATTGTCAGAGTAATGTTCTCATTGTCTGGGAATGTTATTGTTGATGTTGATTTAAGAGACCCGTTCTGAAGAAGATAATAATGCGGCTGCTGCCCAATTGATGAATTGTAATAATTCTCGGTGGTGATTACCAGGGTTATAGCCACAGGGCCGGATGGCCCTGAACTCTGAATATGGGCCGGATGCGTGATATTCAATGATATCCCGTATGCACCGGCCATTACAGCAATGACCACAAGAGCTATGAACAGTTTCTTACCTATTTCCATTTTTATCGAATGTAAATCTGAAGTTAATATATATCATTCTAACCTTACTATTAAGGGAGCATGTCACATCCGTGTTCAATGCGGATAAAGTTTATCATATGTTGTAACCTTATCATTTGCCAATGCCGAGAAAAAAATCTTCAATTGACACCCTTATCGAGGTGAGCAGGGAGGACTGCAAGGTAACCAATCTTGTCTATTCAAAAAAATTCAAAGCAGAGGTAATGAGGCTCAAGATTGGAGGAGAAGTCACAATTCACAGAATTATCTGCCAGAGCGACAAAGAAAAGATTCTTGAAGAGCTCCGGAAAAACGGCATTTCCAGTTCTGAAGTCGGGAAGAATTCAATCTGGGCTAGGAGTGAAAGCTGTTCCAGCTGTGCTTTTCTGTCTAAGGAGAATATAATTATAACGGGAAGCAGGTCATACAACAGAACAAGGCTATCTTACAGATTCAAAGCTCCATCGATGGCGTATGTAAGAAACCTGAATTCAAGACTTGAGGAAAAGGGATTCGCTCCTCTTCTGGTAGAGGCAAATGAGGAGACCAACTCAGATCTGACTGAAAGGGAGCAGGAGATAATTGAGATCGCCTTCAGGAAGGGATATTACGATTCTGACCGGAAAATTTCCATGAAGGAGCTTGCAAAGGAACTAAAGGTTTCAGTGCCTTCCCTGTCTGATGTTCTGAGGAGAGGGACAAGAAAGATTGTTAAGGATTATGTTGAGAACCATCTGTGAAACTCTTCTATCATTTGTTTGTGCATGAAATGTTTGTAATAGATATTGATCAATCATTTTTTCAATAAAAACTATTAAGGGATAAGTCACTCAGGTAATTGCGCTGAATCAAACAGGGAGGAAAATAAATGACAGACCAGGTAAATGATGAATCATTGCGGGTATTGCGTTCAGTCTTCTATGACCTTTTTGATTCGGTGATCTATGCCCGCAGGGCATCTGATGCCTCCAAGGACCTGGAAAGCCTTCGGGCCGGTGAAAATGACAGAAAGAAAAGGGTTGACCAGCTGCAGTCTGATCTCGTTGGCCTTATTAATGTATACAGCCAGGAGGAGAAGAGTGCATTTTTTCAGGGAATAAAGGAGACCCTTATGAAGTTCATTTCAGCTACCCTGGACGATTTCAAGAAAAAAATCGCCCCCTCTAACAGTGATCAGATAGCAGCAAAGGAAGAGGAGGTCAAAGCATATAGGGCTAAGGGCATCAGGGCAATAGAAGTATTTCTTTCAAGAAATTATATTCCTGTAAATGATAGTGAGGTGTCCCTTAAATTCCAGAATGGAGGCTATGAGTGCCGCTATCGTGCAAACTGTCCTAAGGATCTGGAATACGAGTTCCTTCTTGACACATCTGAGGTGGAATTTCTAAGGTCCAGGCTATTCCCATCGTCATTCCAGAAAGGCATAAGAGTCCCAGTGAGGCTTGGGAAAAGCTGGATGAGCAAGGATCCCGTCCCCGATTTTGAACGCCTTGATGAATATTACATATCATCTTCTAATCTTTCAAGCGGTGACCTGTTCATTAAACTGACCCATGATGAAGCTGGTTCTGAGATCAGGATTCACCAGACAAATGCTGACGTGAGCTCTTTTCTGGAGGTTGAATACCAGGACTCACTGGGCAAAGTTTCTGTAACATCGGAACCGGCGCTGAATGGCAATCTGGAAAGAGACGGCATACTGACGATTTGCAGACAGATGAGAAACAGCCTTGAAATGCTTAAGGAGAAGAAGCTTCGAATTTCCTCTCTGGTTCTCAGGGAGACTAATGTTCTCGAAACTCAAAACTATTCTTCCATGATAACAACAATAGTTGAGATCCTTCTGCCCGCCATAAAAGAGGCTTTCGCAACTGTGATAACTGGTTCACTCAAACCTGCGGATCAGCAGATCATATCAAAGGATCAGATACTGGACAGGCTCAAGTTAGTGCCTGATATAGCGCCAGCAATCACAGCAATGTTAGGGTTTCAGGGATTGCTTGACGGAATGGGGACAAATTGAGATAAAGTTGTATGGAGAAGTATACTGTTTTCTATGACGAATTCTGCCCTTTCTGCAATTTCTCAGTGAAACTGCTGAGAAGATTCGATGTACTGCACAGGATGTTTTTCCAGGGAATGGCAGAATACTCAAAGAAAAACCGGATTTCTGTCGACGATATGATGAATTCCGGTATTCAGGTAGAGACTCCAGATGGAAAGAAATATTTCCGGATGAGGGCCATTGCCCTTATCACATTACGCTCTCCTCCTCTTTTTCTGCTCTCCCTTATGACAGATTTAATTGTTGTGGCAGGACTTGGGGAAAGTGTCTATGAGCTTGTGGCGAGCAGAAGATACAGTATCCCCATACCAGGAAATCATGTTTTAAGGAAGCATTAAAGGACAGTATCATTGAGTAACTTTCCCAGTCTGGCTCCTGCGTAATGAGTCTATTGGGACAAAATAGGAATCAATGCCCATTTTCCTGGCAATTGCAGCGGCATAAGCACTCTGGAGGCCTTTGGTGCAGTAAAAAACCACAGGCTTGCCCAGGTGCCCTTTATGGACCAGGGTATCTTTCAACTGCTTGAGCCCTATGTTAACTGCACCAGGGTAGTGCCACTCCCTGAAGTCGAGTGGACTCCTCAGATCAAATGTAAATGCGCCTTCAGGAATTTCATTGGAAATCAGGCTGGATCTTTGAAGCGAGTCAATGACATCATCTATTTCCGAAGCGCTTATCTGAACCCTTGAATTGACCATATCTTCAATACCAAGCAAGTTGGAAAAATCTGATTTTATTATCTCAGG
The DNA here is from genome assembly GCA_021804185.1 of Thermoplasmata archaeon. Next base: position 6,298 of record JAJZKL010000008.1, read on the forward strand.
ATCTGCTCTCAGCACAATTTCCTGAGAGAAGAGTGAACAGAACTCCCCCATGCTTGTTTCAGGAAATGTTCCAATCTTTCTGGCTACCTCTGTGATCTCGTCCTTATCCATGCCCACGAGAGGCCTGAAAACTGGAAAATCGAATCCGGCATTTATGGCCATAAGATTGGCCGGGGTCTGGGAAGAAACCTGCCCTATTGATTCTCCTGTTACTATGCCATTCCCATTTTTTTCCAAAGCGATCCGCTTTGCTATTTCATAAAGAGACCTCTTGTATGTAATGTTAGGGATTCGGACTTTTCCTGAGAGGAGGATTTCTTCCAGCAGTGGAGTACCGTCCACAATATTGATGGATGGGAGGTATCCGCTTGACCAGTATTTAATGAGGGGTTTTATTGATTTAAGGAATTCAACAGTGTCTTGAGGATGTGCCAGCGAGATGAAAACATAATCCACCATGCATCCTCTCTTAAGAAGATACCATGCCGCAACAGGGCTATCTATACCCCCAGATACCAGTGCAGCTACCCTGCCTTCGGATCCTATGGGCAAACCTCCGGGGCCACTCTGGGATTCAGTGAAAATATATGCTCTGTTGTCCCTCACTTCAACATTAATCTCCAGATCAGGATTGACAAGGTCTACCCCGCTCGAATAACTGTAAAGAGAGTCACCTACTGCCCTTGCAATATCCATGGATGTAAAGCTCTGGCCCCCTGCCCTTCTGGCCCTAACAGCAAACTTTTTTCCTTTCAACTGCATCGGGAAGCGGGATTTGCAGTAGTCTATAATGTCTTCCAGAGAACTTATTCTGATCTCAGTTGCATGCGAGAATGACTTGATCCCCATTGTCCTTGAAAGTGCGGATCTGACCTTTACTTCAGACTGAAAACCGCTGACAAAAATCCTCCCGCGTGAACTCCTTATTTCGCAACTGTCTCCCAGTCTGGACAGTAGCTCCCTGAAGTTGGTCCTGATCTTGCCCTCCATCATTCCCCTTGCGCGCTTGCCTTTTATTCCAACCTCTGCATAGCGCAGAATAAAAACAGAATTTTCCTCTGGGACAGCGTCAGATTCACTCATAGGCATCAGAATTTTAATTCATCCTGGTAAATTCCCACAAATATCGGGTATTCCTTTGTGATCCATTTCCTCTGTTTTGCCTCCCTGAGCCTTTGTGTAACATGTGACCAGTCGGTCAGGGAGTCTGTTTCATACATGACTATGAACTCCTGATCACCGATTCCGTAGGAATACGTTGTATATGATCTGATATCACTGTTTTCCGGATCATTGACGGCCATCGAGATATGCTCTGACATGATTCTCTTTCTTTCCTCAGAGGGCTCCAGATACCAGGTGGGATCCTTGATCATAGGGTAGGCAATAAAGTATTTCTTGGGAGTGAACCTGAGCGTGTCATCAAGAGTTGTCCCATTTCTGGCATAAGGTGAATGCTCATAAAGCGCAAACATGCTATACTGGGCATCTGCATAACCCATAAATGAAAAATTAAGAATCTGCTTTGTCCGGACCAGATCTTCTGATCTTCTTGAGGAAAACCAGAATATGATATCCGAATCCCATCTCATCGATTCATAGTTCCTGAAATTCAAGAGACCGGAGGGGAGACTCTTCAATGATTTGATGAATGAATCCGTCACAGAGGATGAGACCTCATTCCTGTGCAGATAAAAATTGCTATTGAAACGGTATGTGATGACCATCGTCTTTATTTCATCATCCATAGAAAAAACTCCTTTATGTGTATCACTTCATCAGATATATCTTGTTTGAATGACAGATACTTCATACGCCGGTGATCTTAATATTATTATCTTTCTGAATTTAAACACCACTGTTATTATTTGTTCTGTAAGAACATATGCCTGTGGAATGCTAACAATTAACTTATATCGAATTAATAAAATATTTATATTAATTAGATAATACATAGGCATGGATTATGGAGATGTTTTCAATTCTGTTGACGCCGTTGAATATTATGTTGGCTCCGCAAGACAGTGGGCCTATTACCACAGGCATGCACTTGGTTTCGATCTGGTAGGATATGCCGGACCTGAAACGGGTGTCAGGGACAGGGTTTCTTATCTGATGAAACAGGGAAACGTAAAAATGATATTTACCAGCTTCCTCAATTACACTTCACCAATAGCAGATCACGTAAAGTACCACGGAGACGGAGTAAGAGACATATCAATGAAGGTTGACAACCTTGGAGACACTATTGATTTTATAAAACAGAAAGGCGTAGCAAAGTATGACGCGCCAAAGAAGATTAAAACTGGCAACGGAACTCTTAATGTGGCCACTCTAAGAAGCTATGGAGAAACCCTGCACACCCTGAATGATTATTCTGAGTATGAGGATAATCTTCCTCCTGGTTTTCAGGAGGTTGGCCAGAAGGGAAAACCATCGGGCCTGAAAAAAATCGACCATATTGTGGGAAATGTTGAGGACAAAATGATGGACCCATGGGTCAACTATTACGTAAAAGGACTGGGGTTTGACCAGCTTATTAGCTTCGATGACAAGGATATCAGCACAGAATATTCATCACTTCGTTCAAAGGTTGTTCACTATGGAAACAGAAGGATAATTTTCCCAATAAATGAACCCGCAATAGGCCTGAAGAAGTCCCAAATACAGGAATATCTGGATTATTACAATTCGCCTGGAGTGCAGCATATCGCTATAGAGACCGACAATATAATAAAAACAGTTGAGGACCTCTCCTCGAGAGGTGTGGAATTTCTCAGCACTCCCCATGTCTACTATGAGACTATGCCGGAAAGGGTCGGAAAAATAGACGAGAAGCTAGAAGATCTGGAGAGGCTGAACATACTTGTGGACAGAGATGATGATGGATATCTGCTTCAGATATTCACAAAACCTGTGGGAGACAGGCCAACGTTTTTCTATGAGATAATTCAGAGAAAGGGTGCCACATCTTTTGGGAAGGGAAACTTTAAGGAGCTCTTCAAATCAATAGAATTAGAACAGGCCAAGAGAGGAAACCTTTAATGAAATTATTCAGAGTAGTTACTGACGAAGGACCGAAATGTGCGGTGGAACATGGAGATGCACTTTACGATATAGGTGCTATCCTGGAGAGTGACCCGCCTGACGGTTCACGCTCTTTTTACGGATGGTTTTCTTCCAATCAACAGAAGCTGATCAAAAAGATTGGTGACGGAATTGAACAGGAGGCTGCAATCACACCTAATTCCTATCAGATCCCTGTTCATGGGCTGAACCAGATTAGAGACTTCTATGCTTTTGAAATGCATGTCAAGAATTCCAGAGCCCTGAGAAACCAGGAGGTCCCAAAGGAGTGGTACGAGGTCCCAGCTTACTATTACTCAGGCACATCAGGGGTCATACCCAGCGGACATAACCTGAAATATCCAAGATTTTCAAAGGAACTTGACTATGAGCTAGAGGTTGCTGCAGTAATCGGAAGAGAGGGCAGAGATATACCAAGGGGTGACGTCTGGAACCATATTTTCGGATTCCTTCTTGTCAGTGACTGGAGTGCAAGAGATCAGCAGAGAAAGGAGATGGCCATTGGACTCGGCCCATCCAAATCCAAGGATTTTGCCACAACATTCGGATACAGCTTGACTACAGCCGATGAGATCAAAGCTAAAATAAATTCTGACGGGAAGATAGTTGAATCTGTTTGGGCATATGTTAATGGGAAGGAATATTCCCGTGGAAATCTTGTGGACATGTACTGGACATTCCAGGATATCATCAGCTGGGCATCAACTGACTGCACACTAAAACCGGGCGATGTCATAATGAGCGGAACGGTTGGGAATGGATGTATCCTCGAAAGAAGCAAATCTGGAATGAACTGGCTTAAGCCAGGAGATACCGTTGAATTCGGGTCAGATTCCATGGGGCGCTTAAAAACAGAAATAGTGGAGTGATTGTTATGGTGTATTATGTAAGAAAAGGAAAAATTCCTGAATTCAGGCATACCTATGACAGCAGGGACAACATTCTCAAAGAGGAACTGTTTGGGGAAGAGAGCTTTGATGGCCCGTATTCTCTGCTCTATCACAGGACAGAACCGACGAGAGTTATATCAGTCAGTGGTGAGAGAAAACCGGAAATCTCAATGGGATTAACGGAGAACAGGCTTCACAGGCACATTAAGGGATATGAGCTTAAGCGCTCAGGAAATTTCATCACAGGAAGGGTTGATCTTCTGGTCAACTCCAAGCTCAAGATTGGCATGCTTAAACCGGAACACAGCTCTGTAAATCTTTACAGAAATGCCTATTATGATGAGATATTTTTCATACATGAAGGTTCTGGGAAAATAACAACTCCACTAT
>JAJZKL010000009.1 GCA_021804185.1 Thermoplasmata archaeon
AATATTATGATCTTCCTTCCGCATTTTTTCTTTATCTCACGGATGGTCTGGTCCATCCTGTTCCTGTCAATTTCAGTTGAACCACCGATCATTATGTAGTCCGTTCCAGCCCTTTCGGCTTCCCTGGCAATATCAGCAGACTGTTCCTGATCCTGCCTTGCAGGGTCAATGAGGGTCATGTGGATCTTCTGCTTTTTCAACCTTTCAAGGATTTCAGAGTACACGTTCAAGATATACCGCCCACTGCGAATGAAGCCAGACCAATGATCATGGCAAGTTTTGATACCTGCTGGCTCTTTTCCGGATCCCTTGGAATCATTGCCACGGAAGCAAGGAATAGGGCATCGGAGAAGGCAACAGATATGAGGTAATATATGCCGAATATTTTAAGGTAATACGGAAAATAGGATATTATCACTGCCAGGATTACTGAAGCAGAAGCGAAATATGCGGCGAACCTTATGCCTCGCTTCTTTGGAAGCGTCATCCTGTCAACGTCTCCCTTTATGTCCTGGATATCCTTTATAACCTCCCGGGAAAGATTTGCCAGGGTTGCCATGAGGAATAGAATGAGCATTCTGTCTATTGAATTGACAGCTATACCGCCGAATATGAAGATGAGACCAACAAGCACACTTATCATCACGTTTCCCGAAAGGCCCAGCTTCTTTGTCTTCAACTCATATCCAAGCAGGAAAGCTTCGGCTATTACAACCACGGCACCTGCAAGCGGACTAATCAGAATAACTGACATTACTATTGCGGCAGCGAACATTACTGCAACTCCTGTTTTTGCGGATTTAATGCTTATATGTCCTGTAACCAGTGGTCTGTGGGGATGATTGATCCTGTCCGTGTCAACATCCACCACATCATTTATGATATTGCCCCCTGACGTAACAAGAAAGACAGCCAGTGCTGCAATTACGATAAAACGTAAGAAATCCACAAAGCTGAAACCTGCGCCTATGAACCCTGATATGAATGTGGCCACGACACCCATGATGCCATTAACAGGGCGGATAATTTTCAACCAAGGATTCATTCCTGTCGGGAAATGATCGTATGCTTTTATTAGTATCGCAATCAGGATTCATTTGAATTGAACTTCATTGACCAGGTCAAATTAAGCCAGTCAGGTAAACTGCTGGAGAAATATGGAGATGCCGACACATCCTTAGTTTCAGCACCCCAATATGTTCGTAATGCGTTCAAACTGTCCTGAAACCCAGTTCACATTGGCTGCGTTGAAGAATTTTTTCTCTTGAATCCGGCAGAGGATGCTGGAAATATCTTCATTTCTGAAATTATAGAAAAACAGCAAAATAACCTCTCGCAATTTTGCTCAGGCGGAGAATCAGACTGTTAAATGGTCGATACAGGATCCAGCTGCCAACAATGGAATGATTCAATATCTGGCCATGGGTGTACAAAACCTTCATGAAATGAGAAATGAATTTTAACAGGACCATGAATGTAGTACAGCCGGCCTGTCCCGAAAAAATCATGACTGGCCTTCAGACAGGATTGTTGATTACATTGCTGTTATTAATGTATACAGGAAAAGTAATTCCAATGCTTGTTTCTTTTCCGTTTATGTGGTATGGTCCCATAACACTCACAGGTTCAAGTTTGATATGGATGTTCATTGTATAATTACCGTCAGGAATGTTGCAGGATATTTCGTTTACTGGCTCTACCTCAATACCGTATTCACTTCCAGTATCAAAAGTTCCGGACGGATTTGTAACCACTCCTCCGTTGAAGTACACCAGTCCAGAATCCCATTTATTCTCGCGGAAAGGAAGCAAATATTTCCCAATAGAAACTGTGACGTTGCTGATAGTCAGAGTCTGTTGAGACCACGGAAATGAGGTGTTCTGTGCAATCTTAATTATCGTTACGCTGTAGTCCCACACATAAATTGTGGATGAATTTATGCCGCCGTATCGTGGGAGCGGCCCAATCATGATGGCAAAGTATTTAGCAGAAACAGCGGGTGAATAAGCCCAAAATGAAAGATTATCAGTATAATTCCCCGAAAGATTTGAACCATGCACGGTTTCTACTGGAAGGATCGGAAATACCTTTGGTACTGACCGACCCTGCGCAATGGTGAAAAGAGCGAAGATCATGATAAGAACAAGTATCAAGGATACCACTCTGTGTGCGTTAACTGAACTTGCAAATCCGCGCATTCTTTTGTGGAAATAGTTCAGGGTTAATCTTGATAATGAATCACCTTTCGACCTGATCCTTCTTACCTTAATCATGGTGGGTTCTGCAAAAATCATTGAAAATCCCAAAAAAATCAGAAGTACCGAATAAATTAAAACGTGCTGTGCAGTGTTGTAGTTATTTGGCCCACCAACCAGTTCATCAGACGGATATGGTGGGTGGCTGAAGATATATGTTGTGTAACTTGAAGGGTTTTCTGCGGATATTGCAACGACATAATACGAGCCGGAGAGATCCTGGTAGAGATATGTATCTGTTCCACCTGCATATTTTATGGGAGGGATAGCTAGATGGCCTGCATCGTTTCTGTTCAGTTCAGAAATCTTTGGGGCAGGTATGAGATAGAACTCCGCATCGTGTAAAGATGATGACCACTGAATTTCCCCAGTACTTCTTATCCATATGTTGATTTCTGGAGATATGTAGATGCCGGTGCTGTCCTGGCTGAAGCTGCCAGATATAATCTGCTGGCTGTATACATCCGAGGCAGAGAATGCTGCTAAGAAGAATGAGAACAATATTATCACTATACCAAGGTACTGAATCCACCTGTGCATTCCAATAGCTTCAATTTGTGTATTATAATAAACTTTTTGTTGGATATAATTTACAATAAATAAAATAATACCTTACCCTAATGAAGGCATAGTGAAGTCATGATTAGTCTCAGCAGCCCGTCATGCCGAAAGAGGACCTTAATGCATCTTCTTACATTTGATAGAATTGCACAGGTCAGGACTTCCGCCCGCTTATGGACATATGGTATCCTGTGACCTGAGATTTAAAGAGATCTACAGCAGTTCATCCGCACTGCAAGTTAACTGGCTTCCCTGCTCAGAGGACTGCAGAAGCCATGCTCTTATCATTTGAAACCATGTTTGAATTGCCACTTATGCTCAGTAATATGTGAAGCTGTAATCGCCTGACAGCGTGAATTTTTTTCCATACTGGATTATGTCTTCCGCGATGCCGAGACAAATGCCTCAGTAAAGTGCTCCCATGTACCGGAGAACTTTATTCCAGTTGTTGAAAAATGTGTTCTGTACGCGCTGAAGCCAGTGTTACCAAGTTCTTCTATAAGATCATTTACCCTGGGAAGACTCATGCCCATTGACCTTGCCGCATCAGTCATCTCAAAGAACATCAGCGATGCGTTCTCGTCAATAATTTTGGACGCGAAGTTAACGGATATTTCAGAAACAGATCCGGGCCGAAGTGCCAGTGCCTCTGTAATGATGGAGGAATCCTCCAGATCGCCTTTCCATATGGGCCCCTGTTCAATGTCCTCATAGTAATTTGAAAACATTTTATTGAAATTCACTGTTGAAACCAGATCAAGGGATCTGTCTGCCTTCATTGATCCGTTCCTGACTCCGACTATAATTCGGTAGAAATGACCGTGCCAGAAGGAGATGACGGGAGCTATGTACCTGTCCATTGAAGCGGCCCGCCTGACCACATCCGCAAGCATCAATCTGATACCGGCTTCGTGACGGTGAGCATCGTTGGCAATGAATGCGCCGTACCTTCTCCTGGTTTTGGATGGCACTGAACCTGTCAAGACAGACAGATCTGTTGCAGTTATACCAAGATACCCCCCGTTCTTTACAGATGACAGAGCCACATCCAGATAAGGCACTGCTGAACCATAGGGATCAATATCAATGAAATCATACAGTCCCTTTGATACCACTGATTGAAAAGGCTCCTTATGGACGGACGCTGTGACATTGTTCATTGCGAGATTCTCTTCTATTTTCCGTACGGAAGCTGGATTTATCTCGGAAATAGATGATTCGATTCCGAGTTCAGCTGCTACACGAATTGCCCTCACGCCGGTTGCGCCAAAGCCATCAAGATAGTTTTTCGGCCTGAGTTTTGAAAGTACAAGGATGGTCAGATCCCTGTTAATGACCTGTTCGTTGTTGTAAAAGCCGGCTGATCTTGTTCCCGGACCTTTTCTGTTATGAGTCTCAGGAACAGATATCCTTGCAAACCCCTCCTTTATGATCAATTATGGTCCTTCTTCCCCTCTTATGACCCTGAGAACTTTGAATGGAAGCGTGCTCTTGTTGATTGGTGTTATATCGAAAACGCGGATTCCCTCAAGTGCCCTGATCTCCTGCAGAACAGGGTTTCTGGATTTTTTGTGAAGCGTGACAATGAGAGGTTTTTCTGACTTCAGGGTTGTCTCTATTTCTTCCTGAATGTTTCTTGTGGTATTCTCAAGTTTACCTATCTCATCGATAACAATAACATCAGCGCTTTCCCTGGCCTTTTGAAGACTGGGGACAAGAATCTCCTCAAGAAGGCGTGTATCCACACCTAGCTTGTCTATCTTGATCCGAGAGATTATGCCAGCCTGGGCAAACGTAATCTTCTTCTTGGTACTGATGTCAAAGAGCGAATAGCCCAGAAGCTTGCCGTGTTCTGTTATCTCTGATACAAGAACTCCCTGAACAACTGTCCCATCCTTTTCAAGCATGTCTATTATCTTGTGAAGGGCTTCTGCTTTTATTGATCCCACGGGCCCTGTAATGCCGATTTTAACTGCCATTTATAACATCATCCTTCCACATACATCAGCGGGTAATCTATCTCCGGAACGTACCTGAGCCTTGCTGTAATATTTTCGTCATTGTATTTGATTACGATGGTAACATTCAGCATTTCCCCGGCCAGAGTGATATACTTGTAAACTCCCTGCTTCTTTGATATTATCTCCTTGTCGATCTTGACATGCGCTTCCTCAACAAATGGCTGAACCATGGCGCTCTCTTCGATTGCCTTTTCCAGCGATTCCACGTTGCTGAGGTTCAGGGGTGCCCCCACATACTGGTGGTAGATTGTACCCAATTTAATACCCGCCTCGAATATGGCTCTCTCCCTGTCAGTACAATTGAAAAATTTAGAAGCCGGATCGCGCATCGCTTGTACCATATTGCAAGGATACTCATAAACATTTTTCGATGTATATGCAGAAGGCCACGGTGAACTTTAAGTGAGCAGGCTGTTCTGCCGCAATTGTAATCAAGGGAAAAGTAAAGTTTTAGACCCCACTTCTCACAGTCCTGTAGAGCAGCCTGGCAATTACAAACAACACTATGGTGAGAACTAACATGGCAATGGCATACATGTAAGTGGTTGTGTCAGGTACGCCAATGAGTGCGGTTCGTGTCACATCAACAATGTAGGTCAGGGGATTGCTGAGTGATATTGCCCTGAACACTGCGTCGCTGGTTGTCGGGATTGGGTAAAATGCTGAACTGGCGAAGTCAAGCACGAAGAACAGTGCGATGGTGATTGTGTTGTATGTTTGCATTGTTTTAGCAAGCGTTGATATTATAAGAAACAGCGATGAGAAGAGCATAGTTCCAAGTATGATGGAGAAAAGGGTAAGTGAAACTGAGATCCAAGACAGGATAAAGTCGCCCGATATTGAAACTGAAAGGCCCAGCATTATAAGGCTGCCGGCAACGGCGAAGATGATTGCCACCATTATTATTCCAAGGAGGTAATCCGTTCTCTTGAAGGGACCCACAAGAAGCTGCTCGAACATCCCCCATCTCCTGTCACTCCATAGCATCCCTCCGCCTATATTTCCTGCCGTCAGGGTCTGCATAGCAACTATCCCGGGGCCAAGGAAATGCGTGTATGATACCCTTGAGGAATTGAGTTCCACACCAGGGATTATGTTCTGGAGCATTGTTCCCATTACCAGTAGATAAAGTGCCGGAAGACCTAGCATGAATATCATGGTTCCCAGATCCATGTTCACCCTGATATTCCGATAGGTCAGTCTCAAAAATGCAGGCGCATGCATCAGGAATTCACCACCTCTATGAAAACATCATCCAGGGTTGCATCCCTCAGGTTGATGCTGTCAATATTTATTCCCTGGGTTTTCAACGAAGAAAGTATCTGGTCCAGGTTTCGCGAAATGGACCTGCCCAGAATTGTGATGGTTTTGCCCTGTCCTTTAACTTCGCTGGCAAGATCAGACGAAACCAGTTGCTCCCGGAGACGCTCTATCCCATCTGGCGATTCGTTCTCCCTTGTTATGATCTCCAGGGTTCTGAGCCCCCCGTATTTTTCCTTTAATTCTGACGATGTCCCTTCCACCCTGATTTTCCCCTCCGACATAATTGCTATTCTGTCACAGATGTAGTCCGCCTCTTCCAGAAAATGTGTCGTGAAAAGGACTGTTAGTCCGTTTTTTACCCTGTCCTTGATGCTGTCAAGTATCCGCCTTCTCATTATAGGGTCCATGCCAACAGTGGGCTCATCCAGAAACAGGATATCCATGTCGTGAACCAGTTCCCTTGCTACCTGCAGTTTCTTCTTCTGTCCGCCAGAAAGCTCAAAAGCACGGACCTTGCGGAATTCTGTCAGCTCAAATAGATCCAAAAGCTCTTCGATTCTTGCACTCACAACCTCACGCGGAACCTCCCAGAGCATCCCGTATATCTTGAGGTTGTTCTCCACTGTGGCAAAGTCGAAGGATTCAGACTGCTGCACCACTCCAATACGCTTCCTTATCTGGATGGACTGTCTGGATGGGTCCATACCAAGCACCTCTATTGTTCCGGATGTTGGCTTTATGAGTGTGGTGAGCATCTTAATGGTGGTGCTCTTTCCAGCTCCATTCTTGCCTAGGAGACCGTAAATTTCCCCTCTTGCAACATCGAATGATATGTCATCCACAGCATTATGTCTGCCGTCGTATGATTTCACAATGTTCCTTGCCTGAATAGCATATTCCTGGGTATGGAGCATCACCCCATATTCGTGATCAAGATTAAAATTCTTCTGGGGAAAATTCACCTCCAGGCAAGTTCAGTGTGATTAGTACGGTTTGAATCAGCAAAATCCATTGCTGGCAGCTTTCAGCATTGTCAGGGGTACTTCAGCGATACAATGAAATAATACCTTTTGATAATCGTCCATATAGATTATGGCAAAGAACGAGATTTCAATGGTGCCCGTATCAGGGTGGAAAAGGCACTTCTGGGGTAAATTTGTCGGATTTGGCCTCCTATTTATAGGGGCAGGATTTTATGTTGCCTGGTCCATTGTCTTCAATACATGGGCCGATGTTGGTCTTACCTCTTTCGTTATACCAATGGTTATTTTTGGCGCTCTGGAGCTTGTTCTCGTTCAGGACAAAATAAAGGAAGAAGATTCGACCGCAACACTGTAATCAGGTGGGATAATTCTCTCCGGAATCTGGAAGAATACGTAATTTTCTGGCATAGTTGCCATCGGAATAAATACATTCTGAGTAGGAGTACCCTTTTCCACCAGCCAGTGTTTCAGGAGGCTCAATGTCGAAATCATCAAGCTTGAGCGCCTCCACATAGCTTTCCGTCAGGCTTCTGGTCCTGAAGAGGAAGATATTGGCACTGTTATAGATTATGGAACGACTTTCATTCGCCATGAAATCAGTCACGTTCTGAGATATACTGATTATGGCAGTCCCGGTGTGCCTTGAATGCCTTACAAGAGAATCCAGAATCTGAGTGTTGGCCCTGCTTTTGAGAAAGAGATGGCATTCATCCAATATGACTATCTTGTTTCCAGATATAACGTCCGTTGTGCTCATTACTGCACTTAATATCCCATGCAGTCTGCTATCCCACGATTCGTCGTTGACTGTGCCCGGTCGCACAACAGCTATGCGGGAAGATTCAGTGGAATTGTGATTATTTTCACATGTCTTGGTAATACTTTCACGCAGGCTATTGACATCTTCCATATCATTGACCTCGATGACTGAACAGTTGGACCTGAAAAATGAGCAGCTGTATTCTTCAAGTGGATCAAAGATGATTATTGACAGATCACTCCTTTGCTCCGTGTATCGTGAGATTATATACTTGGCAAAGAATGACTTTCCTGATCCTGTTTCTCCCAGTATAATCGAATTGTGCGATGGTCCCATGAAAAAATCCAGATAAACAGGTTGTTCGTTAAGATCATCATAACCCAGCCTGATGCCATGTCTTTGTGTATTACCCGCTGACAGAAACGGAAGAATGGATGAGACTGATCTCGTGTTCATCAGGTAATTAATGTGAGGTTCTATGCCAATCGGTATGGAGTTATCTGAAATCCTCCACCCAGCACTTATTGATACAAATTCTAGTCCGATTTTTTTTATGGCATTTTCCACTCTTGAGATGTTTTCCTTAAGAATTGCAGGATGATCCGCAAATATTCTCAGGGTCGCAGTTGCTATTGTGGGACGAATGCCGCTTCTCTCCAGAAGTTCAAGCATATGCTTTCCGTCCTGCACCTGAAGCTTCAGCCTGTTGCCGGAATTTGTGTAACTTGAACCGGCATTTCTCATTTCTGCAGACCTCTCAGCTATGATGCGCTTCAAATATTCCGACGAACGAGCTACTTCCACATTTTTAGATGATACAGTGATGGCAAAATCTATTCCCATTGATCTGAGTACCTCAATATATGAAGACCCTAATTCATAGTTGGAATCCTTCAGTGAAAGATCTGCAAAATATCTTGAAGACTTATTGAAATGCCTGTACTTTCGGATCAGGGAAATCATTTCCATTGAACTTACAGCAACGGAATCAGAGCTCCCGGTATTTCCTGACCGTCTGTAACCTTCCTCAGCCAGTATTTCCTGTAGCTGGACAATACCGGCACCTCTAAGGGTAAAACCCATGGAATCCAGACCACTCCTGATTTTTTCCGTAAGTAAGACTATCTCTTCATCTGATCCGTTTTTAGGTGACCGCTGATCCTGCACAATAGCAAAGTTCCGGATTCTTTGCTGGCCATATCCGAGATATTCCCCATGGTCAGCCATGGATATTGTCAGGAAACTAAGTTTCATATCTGCATCATTAATGATTTTCTCCAGTGAATTATAGATTCTGTACTGCTCGCTGTTCCGCATCTCCAGGATATCTATTCCCTCTATTTCGGTAATGGTGAAAATCGAACTGCCCATAGCGAATGTGCTAATTTCTCCGTGGTCTGTAATCCTTATGGTGGATCGGTTTTCTACAGTCTTCCTTCCCATGGTATATCCCGACCATCCAATCAAAACTTCCAGAATAGTGTGATTGCGGAATTTGAAGATTATGAGGATAACCGGTAACATTACAAACAGTGACACATAGTTTCCTGTAAGCCTGTACAGTAAAAATGAGATCACTGCAAGCATAAAGACCGACAGCAGCCTCCAGATTTCTATGCCCAGCAATGTTGGCCGATAGTTCAGGATATTTGTCGGGATTCGCTGCCTTATCATCCCTGATACCCTTTGCGATATTTCAGTTCCTCATTCTTTACATCCTCAAGGAAGGGTTTCTTATCCATTTTCCCCGCCTTAATTCCTGACACAAGCCTGTAGTCGGCCGCAGGTGCCAGCGCAATTGATGACATTGCCCTTACTGGATTACCTGTGCTGGCTGTATCCATGAATGATGTGGCAACTCCGGCAGTTCTTGATGCTATTCCACCTAGGGTCATGCCCCCAATGAAACTCATCATTGGAGCTGTGGAAAGATTTCTTCCTGAAAACATGAGGTATCCGGGAAGGATAGATGGGAGGAACAGGAATGCAAGATTCAGCACCACATCCGCAGAAAATATTCTTGCAAGCATCAGAGAAAGCATAACAACAAATGGAAAGAATATGAATTCCAGGACAAGTTCCCAGGCCATTTTGGCATATTTAACCCCAATGTCAAGGCAGGCCAGAATTGTTAGCACAGGCATTATGAGTATGAAGAGGATCATCAGGGCCTGACGGAAAGCAAGGATTGCCAGGAGGGATGTGACTGCAATGAAGTATGCCGAAAGAAGAAGGAACCTGGCAATTACTGATACAGTTGAGGATTGGCTACCCGCACCAGCTACGGCGCCTGAGCTGAAAACACTGTAAAAGCTGTACCAGTCCACATTGCCCCTGTCAAAGAGT
>JAJZKL010000010.1 GCA_021804185.1 Thermoplasmata archaeon
AGGAGCTTCTTGAGATGGATTTCAGGAAAAAACTTGAAGAAAAGGTGAAATCCACCGTCAGGTTTTTCGGAACGGTTGAGTCGACGAACCGTGCAACCGCTGAATTTGTAAAGAATATTGAGACCATAGACTCGTCAACCCTGTTCCAGATCCTCACTCTTGAACCGGCTATTGACCTAAAGCGGGACATGGACGACCTGTCGGTGGAATACCCCACGGTATATTCAAACATACCACTTGCCAACCTCTATTTCATGCGGGATCAGCAGGCCGTGGGAAACAATGGAATAGTCATAGGCAGCATGAAGAAGAGACAGAGATCAAGGGAAACTGAGATTACAGATTTCGTCATAAGCAATGCTCTTCATGAGAAGGGTGTCTTCAGGGTTTCAGAAAATCATTCCTTCGAGGGTGGAGATTTCATACCTGCGGGTGAATTTGCACTCATCGGCACCGGGCCAAGAACTGACATGGATGGGGCGATGGAAGTGATCAGATCCGGAAAATTTGATTTCGACGAGTTCTTTGTCGCAAACAACCCGATCTATGACTTCATGGAGGGGGGAACCAGGGATTCCATGATTAATATGCATCTCGATACGTACTTTAACATAGCAGGCGATGGAATAGCAGTAACCGCAATTGACCTTGCAAAGAAAGCCGAAGGCGTAGTCATGGGAAAAAGTGCCGGCGGCGAATACACGGAGACAGCCAGGAGCAACCTGTATGACTACATGAAGGGGAAGGGATATAATTTTATCAACCTAAGACTGAGCGAGCAGATGGGATACTCCTCAAACTTCCTTACAGTATCGGACAGGAAGATACTGGTGGTTAACGTCAAGCAGGTTGTCAAGAAACTGCTTGACGAGAATGTATTCTCGAGGAAACTTGCTGACATGGTCCGTACAGATCTTGGGAAGAAAGATTCTGACAGGCTGTTTCCGGAAAGGAAGGACATAACGGACCTGGGTTTGGATTGCATTACCCTAGAACTCAGCGAACTCACAGGAGGATACGGGGGGGCACACTGCATGACTGCGGCCCTTAACCGGAACTGATCTTAAGCCGGGTTGCCGGAAAATGAAAAACTGACGTTCAGGAGAATGGAATAAGTTACGCTAACGCTGCCGTCGGTCGATACAATGTAAATTACGAAGGTTTCCATTCCTGCGTCGTATGAATGCGGATCCAGTGTTATCCCGATTAAAAGGGAGGGGTTATTGGAGAACCTGATCATAGCGCTGGTTGATGCCGATTTGTTGAGTTGGTATGTGAACTGCAATCCAGATGCGGTACTGTTTGACAGTAACATAGAGATGCCAAAATCCGTTGTTTTTCCAGAGACAGTTGAAATATAGGCGTGTGCAAGCCAGCCGGAACCGGTTGCCGCCGTCATTGATCCAATGGTGAAGTTTTCCTGCTGGAAAGTTTCTACCCCCCATACTGTACCCGCCGGAAGGCCATACTCAACGAAGATTATTCTGCCGCCCGTGACCATGTGTATGGAGTTATTGAACGTCAGGTTGAAGATGTCTACCCTATTCAGGGAGTTCTTGAGTTTTCCATTGAAGTAGAAGTATGAATATTCCGTATTAACTTCCGTTGCGTGCGATGCATTGGAATATCCCCACTGGACGCTGCCATTTACCGTAAATACGTTCAGAAAATAAGAAGTGGAACCACCGAAAAATATGGCAGGAACGCAGAGCGTATACCACTGGGTTCCGTTAACTATGTCGGTTGTGTTCTCCATTATCTGTGCCCCGAAAAGGCTGTTTCCGATAGATATGTTTACTCTCCCGTCGCCCTTGAGAAGAAGGGATATGTGATCTATGACGCCTCCCACCGGCACCTGAAACTCCTGGGATGCGTTCAGTTTTCCATATTTTGTCACTGTCGAATTTGCGCCAGCAAGAGGCTTTCCATTGCTGGCATAAAACACAATGGGAATCGCCTGTGAATGACCTACCTGAGCGGTCTTCCCGTTACCATTGATTGAAGAGTATCCCGGGACCAGATGAACGGAATAAGCCATTGACCCATTAGTGCCGTTTAATTCGATGAACCTGCCATCTGAAGAATAATTCTTCCCGTTTGCGAACACAGACCAGCTAGTTCCGGCGCTAAGTCCGTATTCATAGAATACCGTGTCGTTGGCAGGGATTGATCCCCGGATTGGGTCGAAGGAGACAGAATACACTCCGCTGAATGATGTGCCGGTTACGCTCAAGTTAAGGGGAAAATTGAGTCCAAAGAGGTTGATTGTCAAGTTGACTGTAAGAAAGCAACCCAAGTTTCCATATGAACTGATATTGGCCAGTGAACCTGGATTCTGCTGGTAGACTGATCTCCACACAGGACTCCCTGAGACATTGTAAAGGTTAAGGAAATAAGGTGTTTCCCCGCTCAGAAATATAACCGGCAATGATACGTTATGATAGCTTATCCCGTTTACCGTTATACTCTCATTCCTCACAAGCTGTGATCCGTACAGGGTTGACCCCATGGAAAAATTGAATGTGCCGTTGCCAGAAAGTAGCAGGGAAATTTCATTGATGAATTCACCGGTTGCCGTGATGAACTCCTCACTCTGGGCCCTCACCCCCGCTGTATTGAAACCAAAAAGAAATAGTGAAGCGGGTGAGATCGTTTCGTTCGCGGGCGCGCTGGCATAACTGTATGAGGTTTCATTGGTAGGCGTGTATAATACTCCTGAAAAGTTGGCGTCGGATGACAGATTGGAAACAGTAGAATTCTCCGGAGGGGTGAATCCAGTGATGTGGCCGGGTAAGCTGGCGTAATTTCCCCCTTGAAGTGTAAGTTGATCAGATACCCTGCCCGTGCTTGATGAAAAGCCCGTTGCAGAGATGCTGGCATTGAGCTGTGAAAAATCGTGGCTAATATTCAGTGTGACTCCGGGTGAGGAGCCATTGGAAGAAAATAGCAGGACAGGTGCCGAAGGACTGCTTATTATAACAATGGGATTGTAAGAGACGACTCCTGCACTTGCCAGGCCGGTTGATAGAAAGGCCAAGGCTACAACTATTGCTACTGAAGCTTTAAGTCCTCGCCCTGCCATCTGAAACACTCTCACTGAGCAGGAGCGTACTGCATGGTAAGCTTTGCAGTGCCAGCCGTTACCTGCGTGGAAAGCGTATTCATAACTATGGTGAGATACAGAACGGAACTGCTGGATACTTGAATGAGGGTACCGCTTGTTATTTCCGTCCCATAGCTGGATGGGGTTGCCGAGATTGCCGGGGTGTTTGAATAGTAAATTGTAACGTAAGCCGGCAGCGTGCCGTTAAGCCACACCTGGGCATTAAATCCTGCGTTATTTACTATCTCCAGCGCATTTGTAATATTAACTCCGCTGTGATGGCTGTAGTTCAGGTCGAGGGTTACATTTTCCCCAGAAGCCGCATAATTGGCATACAGGAAATGCATGCTGTTTGCCTGGGAATAACCTGGTCCATCTGTAATGTAAACCACGGCATTATTCTGGCTTGTTGATACCAGAATTGGGTCGTTAATGATAACCGCCGCAGTGGCGGTAGCTGGTAGAAGCGCTGCAGTAAATATTGCCAAAAATAGGAATGTCTTTCTGTTCATATTTTCTAGAGATAATGTTACTGATATATAAAAATATAATTATGTATATTTTATTCCATATTCATATCTGCAGTTGCCAAGCATCTTGCATCAATTCCCGGCATCTGTGTGCTGCAGGAGTCAGGGGGATGCATGGTTACTGTTCCAGATAATGCTAAATAACCGCAGGGGATGATCAGGGCGTGTCCGTAAAGGGATTGTGCCATATTTGCGGGGCACCTGCATCGGCTCTTTGCAGGATATGCAACGAGCCAACCTGCGAGAATCACCTGTCTAAGAACGGGAGAGTGTGCATACTCTGCCAGGAAAAGTTTGGGGGACTGGTATTCAGCGCCTGAATCTGTATGATTGCAGCCAGTCGAGGTCAGAGTTGTATATATCCCGTATATCCTTTATATCGTAAAACATCATTGCAAGCCGCTCAAGGCCCAGACCCCACGCTATTACTGGTTCCCTTAGTCCCATGGGTGCGGTGACCTCAGGCCTGAACAAACCCGATCCACCCATCTCCACCTCCTTACCATCTATGACTGCTACCACGTCCATGCTGGGCTCCGTATAGGGATAGTATGACGGGATCAGCTTTATTTCGTTGAAGCCGAGTTTTGAGTAGAATTCCCTGATGAGCCATTTCAACGTCGATATGTTGGCGTCCCTACCGTAGAAAACCCCTTCAATCTGGTGCAGTTCCGCAAGATGCTTCCAGTCAACACTTTCGTGCCGAAACGCCTTCTCTATGGAGAATACCGCTACTGGTGGCTCACGATGGTTGTAGAGGTATCTTATGGTATTGACTGTTGTATGGGTCCTTAGCAGCATTCTCCTTGCCTCGGCTTCATCCCATCGGTATCTCCACCCGGAATACCCTGGAATTCCACTTTCGTGTGACCTCTTTACCTTCTGAAGAATTTCAGGGTTTTCAAAGTCAGGCTTGTTCTTGACCTCAACATAAAATGTGTCCTGCAGTTCCCTCGCAGGATGATGCTGTGGAATGAACAGTGCGTCCATGTTCCATCCCGCATATTCTATGTAGTGCCCGCGTATTTCACTGAATCCAAGCTCCAGGAATATTTTCTTCACGCGATTGATGAGGTAAGTTATTGGATGCATGGAAGCCCCGTGAAGAGCTTCAACCGGAGAAGACAGGTCGTACTCCCTGAATCTTGATGATCTCCATCTGCCGGATAAAATAACGCTGCGGTCTATTTCCTCGATCCTGTCATTACCTGAATCGCGAATTTCGAAGAGCCTCCCCCCATCGGTGAGGGTTATGTACCTCCTTCCTATTTTTTTCATCTCCAGCAGATTCCCTCTACCCTTGAGGTTCTCCATGATTTTCCGATCCACATTTCCCAGACCTGAATCCAGAATTTCAAGCGCCTTCTGACGATCCTGGATTTCCCTGTTTGCAGCCGCGTTTTCAAGATATTCTATCCTGCCGCCTTTGGGCTTGATCCCAAACTTTGCAAGTTGTGTTATGGCAATTGTCCCCTTTTCCTTCCCGAATCTTTCAAATATCTGGTTCAGTTCGGCTGATCCCTCGTTCCTGAGAAATTCAAGAACCTCGAGTTCCGGCAGACCCTCGGCCAGATATTTCCTGCCTTCCCTGCCGAGCTCGAATTGTTGCTCATATTCAGTCTCCACTGCTACGAGCCCCTTTTGCTGTAGCCACGAAACTGCGCTTGTTAATTCCCTTTTAGTCATCTCGGGCAGAATGATGCTATCCTCCGCCACCTTGGATGAATCTGGAAGGCCCTTTATAAATTTCAGAACCTCGTTCTCATTCCTGCTTAAGTCCATCGAGTATAGAACATACCTTCAAATATGAATTTTTGCAGTTTTCCTGTGTTTAGGAAGCAGACTCGATTCGCAGGAAATCCACTATATTTTAATATAGGGTACACATTATTATATAATGCAAACCGGAGTATTCCTAAAGATTGAATTCAATTCCGACATCCCGTTATATCAACAGATAAGGGATCAGATCGTTGCAGCCATTGCAGATGGGACACTCAAGGATGGACAGATCATCCCGTCTGCCAGATCCATGGCGAAGAACCTTGGCATAAATTACCACACTGTCAACAAGTCCTACAATATACTGGCGCTTGAGGGTTTCATAACCATGAACTCAAAGAAACAGCTCCTCGTAAAGCCGGCTTCAGGTGCGCAGCTGAAACGGTTCCTGGATGACTGGAGCTCGGTTGAGGTGAGCCTCATCAATGAAGCAAAGGCAATGGGATTCGAAGCTGAGAAGATAATGGAAATATTCAAAAAGCTGGTATATTCGCCGTCAAGCCAACTCGATAGTTCACACTGATCGAAATGTTGCTGCTGCCAGTTGCAAGGAAAGTTAACAGGATCATTCCCGAGCTGTGTGCAAAACAGAAAATGAGGTGCATTGACTGAATCCGTCTGAAATAGATACCACGGCTGTCTTCCTGGTTATCGGGCTGGTGTACTGGCTTGTGCCGTATGTCACCCAAAGCACAATAAAGTTTGGAGTGAGAATACCTCCGGGAAGGATCAATGACCCCGTGTTAAGGAGAATGCTGAAATCGTACCACGGGTGGGTGACTCTAGCCACAATCAGCATTTTTATGGCATTCATACTTATGCCTGACCTTTACGGGATTTTCTGGATTGGAACCTTCTCATTTATTGCAGAAATAGTTGCGGTGTATCTCATTTACTTTGTGATTCACTGCAGGCTAAAGAAAATAAAGGATGAAAACGAATGGTACCAGGGTGCAAGACAGGCTGCCGGTGTTCTGCTGCCATTTGCACATCAAGACCATAGAGATTACGTTTACACCATCATGATTTCATTTTCTGCTGTCATAATCGCTGCGACTGTTATCATGGGAGCCTTACTTTATCCTGACCTGCCTGCCCTTCTGGTTACTCACTATACTCATAATGGAATCCCTGACAGCTTTGAAAGGAAGGATCTCATTGACGTTTTTACATTTCCGATCCTGCAGCTGGTTGTTACTGCAATTCTTTTCCTGGTTTCCTATGCCATCTGGAAATCGCGACAGGAAATCGAGGTTTTCAGGCCGTATACTTCATATCTGCAACAACTGAAATTCAAGAAATATTACAGGTACGTGATTATAGCAATATCTATCTCACTGAATGTCTCGTTGATGTTTGTGGCAGCAATACGATGGGGACTGCTGAACCGCAATTATGGGTCCGCTCTGAACTACTTTCCAATAACTGCAGTTCTCCTTATCTCTACACCAATGATTTACCTTGGTCAGCAGGGCAGCCGGATAAAAACTGGATTCCCGGAACAACCAACCGGCTTCGTAAACATGAACGATGACGTTTTGTGGAAGGGGGGAATTTTTTATTTCAACAGGGCCGATCATTCGTTTTTAGTGGCTAAGAGATTCGGGATAGGGTGGACGCTTAATTTCGGCAACCCCCTTACCTGGGTGGTTCTGTGGGGAATTGTTATGATTCCGATAATCAGTTTATTGGTTATCTCACATTGAAAGCTGCTATTCTCCTCAGATTTAAGTGTCCGTGCTAGCCCCTTTGATTAGTGCATACATATAAAATATAAATACAGCTATATGATAATCCAGAAGGTACATTATTGGTCGAAATAAACGATCCCATGCAGATTTCTTTGCAATCTGAACCGGTTTTAAGCGAGGGAAAACAGTGGTCAATTTTCAGGGATTCGGTCAGTAAACTTCCAATAGTATCAATAAAGACCAGGGAAAGTCTTCTGGAAAGCATAATCTCGCATTATGATTGCAGAGACGGCAGATCTGCCATAGTTTTATACAATTTTGGTTATGAGGATATTGCAAGACAGGTAAGCAGCAATTGCAAGAACTCAACTTTGCTTGAAATAGGGAACATAGATAGGGCGATCATCGGGGACTCCAGACATGCAGCGAATCTTGGCGATCAGATGGCTTCCGAAATATTTGCTGATTCCATGAAATTCCGGAAGCTCGATATATTTATCATAGGGGCAAGCAATATCTTCCTATCAGACAGAAAGGGCTTCAGCATGCGATTCACTGAACAGTTTTGGAATTCTTTTATATCGGCTATTAACACAATCAACAACGACTCAAGACTTATAATGTTCAGCAAGAGGGGAAATACTGAAGTGGAAAAACTTTTGTACTCGCTCTCTCATGCCGTGGTATCTGTTGACATTGTGAACGATGGCCTCGATTTCCAGATAACAAGCCTATGAAAAACCCCAGAAGAGTAGCCATAATTTTTTCTTTCTTTGCTGCACCTCTCCTCCTATCTATTTTTACAGCTACTTCTTTCCTCGCCATACCACTGGTATATATTTACTGGTTACTCCTGTTCATATCTGTTTTCACCGTAGCAGTATTCCAGGTCCAGATGTTCAAGGCAGACAAATACACTTTCAAATTGCTACACCATCAAGCAAGCAAAAAAATGATCATATTCATTGCCAGCTTCAACGAAGACCCAGGAATGCTGGCCAGAAACCTTATTTCAATCAAAAATGCTAACAGGGATGGTGAAGTCTGGCTACTGGACGACTCCACAGACCAGAAAATAGTGAAGGAACTAATACCGATCTGCGAGAAACTTGGAGTCAGGTTCATTCATAGAAACTCGAGGAGAGGATATAAGGCCGGAGCCTTAAATGACGCCATGGCGCTGGTAGGAGATGATTATGAGTTTATGACGGTTTTTGACAGCGACCAAATGCCGAACCCCAGATTCTTCACTGGCATCATGGGTTACTTTTCTGACCCAAAGATTGCAGTTGTTCAAGTCCCCCAGACATACACAAGCGTTCCAACGAACATCAGTCATTCCGCATTTTTCCAGCAGGAAGTTTTTCTAAGGAAAATTATGAGGGCAAGAAGTGGCTCTTCAGCATTTATTCTTGGGTCTGGTTTTGTAGCAAGAATTTCCGCAATCAAGTCAGTGGGCGGATTTTTTGAAGACAATGTAACAGAGGATCTGGCCACATCAATCCTTCTTCAGAGCAAGGGCTGGAAGATAATATATGTGGATACTTCTGACATCTGGTATGGTAGGTCTCCGGAAACTGTCAGTGCATATATCAAGCAACAGGGTAGATGGTCGCTAGGAGGTTTTCAGGCGCTTTCGCTGATGTTGTACAGCAATCTCTCAATATCTGCTTTTTTTGATTACTTTTCAGGTTGGCTTTACTGGTTATGGGTAGGTCCAATCAGACTTTTTTCGCTTCTTTCACTCGTGCTATTCCTGGATTTCAGGCTATATACAATTCTTGTAAACCCTATATTTTTCATCATCTTTTACTTCCCGTTTTTTATTTATTCAATGATCTTCTATTATTATACGGCAAGCGACGGACTGATGAGCTACGGAATAAAAGGGTTTTTCATGCACCAGGGTGCCGAACTTCTCCTGATGTTCACTGTGACTTCTTCATTTTTTGCATACGTTTTAAAAAGAAAGCGACCTTTTGCCGTCACACCAAAAGGCGTTGCCGGAACTTATTCTCTCAGGCAGGCTATGCCCATGATCTCGATAGAATTGCTTGTTACTTCCACGATAAGCTTGGGGATAATATGGCTGAGAACTGCCAGCCAATTTCTGCTAAGAGTGGCCATTTACATCAACGTATTCTTCGCAGTCTATCTCATACCTTTCCTGATAGCAGCAAGCGTCATACTGTTTACCAGTACTTATTCCCCTAAAAATGAAACAGTTCTATTAACCAAGGTACAGCCGCCTGAATAGAACAGGAAACAAAAATTCGGCTATAAAACAGTTATTGATGGACATTTGTGTAGAAAGATCTGGATCGCATCATGTCCCTCCTGTTAGGGACAGGCCCGTTCTGATTTGCATATTTACGGATGAAAGATGGCTTTCCAAAAACCCCGATCAAAGATGTATCGTCAGCATTTAAATTGAGCAGATATTTTCCTTTCATGCTCTTAAGAAAATCAGCGAGGTCCAGAAAATCATTGTCGGTGAAATTATAATTATACCAGTCTTTTCCGGGATATGGAGGATCAAGATAGAAAAAAACCTCCTCGGAATCATATTTGCGTATAATATCCCGAAAGTCCTGGTTTTCTATCCGCCAATTTCTTACAATATCACGAATTTTTCCAAAGTTGTAAAGGGTCTTCTTCAGATACATACCTGAAGATTTTTCCCTTTGTGTTCCGTAGGTGTTACCCAGCCCTCCGAAGCTGCGGCTAAATCTTACTATTGTGTTTCCCGCCTTGAGCGGGTCGATGACATCTCTATGGCCTGGAGCCAAACCGGCATTGACCTGCGGCT
>JAJZKL010000011.1 GCA_021804185.1 Thermoplasmata archaeon
CTGGCAGATCTCGACAGAGAAGTTGCAAGTCAATTCAACCTTCTTGACCCCAAAGTTGGAACTACTGTAAGAGGCGTCTTCATAATCGACCCAAACCAGGTTGTAAGGTGGATGATCTATTATCCGGCAGAGACAGGAAGGAACATAAAAGAAATCATTAGAGTAATAAAAGCCCTCCAGTTCAACTGGGCGAACAAACTTGCAACCGGAGCCAACTGGGAACCTGGAGATTCAGGAATCACATCAGCACCCGGCACCTTCAAAGACGCACTTACGAGGGAAAAGGAAGCTGGCGCTGAGAGATGGTACCTTAAGAGAGTAAAAGTATAAGTTGGTTCAATTGGTAGAATGCGCCATGTACAATGTGGTTCTGGGTGATATTCACCCATCCACCATTTGTGTCGACATATCTAAACTTCCAGATTCGTTCAGGGACCTCCTTGAAGTACTCATTTCTGACTACCCGGCAGAGAGCATGGCTGAATTCATAGAAACCTATGCAAGAACAGACACAGTAATGCCAGATGACAAGACTCTGGGATTTGTTGTGGTGAACAACAACAAAAAAGCTGTGGCATTATCTTTCAGCACAATTCCAGATGGTATAAGGGAAAATGTTCTGGACATATGCTCAAAGTACAGGGAAAAGAATTTCGAAGTGGAAGTTGATATAGGTTAAGCACAGCACTAAAAACCTGTTATTTTAAATTTATGGGATGTGTTAAAAGCCCTGATTATAAAGTTTAAATAGAGATTTTTGATTGGAGTGAACATGATAGATGCACCCATTGAATGGGCAATTGTAATAGTGGTAATTTTGGTGCTCTTTGGAAGCACAAAGAAAATACCGGAATTTGCCAGGAATCTGGGTAGAGCAACAGGCGAATTTAAAAGAGGACAGGTTGAGCTGGAAAATGAACTCAGGAAATCAATGTCCCCAGATGCTTCCACTGTAAAGCCTTCGGAAATAAACTACAATGAAGCTGCAAAGAATCTGGGAATTGAAACCTCAGGAAAGAGTGAAGAACAGCTTAAGACAGAAATCAGAGAAAAACTCAGCAATAACCAATGAGTGACGAGGAGCTTCTACCGCTGCTCTTTAAGAATCTCGATGAACTTCGATATCGAGTCATTAGAATTTTTTATGTATTCGGTGCCGTTTTTATTTTTCTCATGATTTTCAGGATCAAGACCCTGGATTTATTTGGTTTCAAATTTCCTTTCGTTTATCCGGACGTTTATAGAAACATGGGGAGTCAACTTTTCGAGATTGTGAAGAACCATGTGTTGCCCAGGGGGACAGGATTTCTTGCTTTGAGTCCTACCCATGGAGTGGCAGCTGACCTGTACCTGACAATGTTTATGGCCATTATAATTTCAATGCCATATACGGTTTACCAGATATCGAAATTTTTAAACCCAGCCCTGAAGAAATCGGAGAGGGACATGATCAAATCACTTGTCGTCCCGGCCTCAGCTCTTTTTGTAGCAGGATCATTTGTCGGCCTGTGGCTGGTGGCTCCGGAACTGTTTATAATTTTCAACAGATTTGACCTTGGTCTTGGAGCTGCCCCTACAATAGGCATTATGAACTTTGTATCCTTTATTTTTGTATATGTTCTCGCGTTCGGATTTTCCTTTGAACTCCCCGTAATAATGGTGGCAATCACAAGACTGGGGATTGTGAATTCTGAATACTGGAGAAGAAACTGGAGATATGCCGTAGTTGCATCACTGATTTTCGGCATGATCTTTTCACCGGGAGTGACTGGCTTCACCATGATTGTGATGTCTGTGCCCATGATGATGCTGTATTTTGGTGGATATTATTTTGCCAGAAGAATTGAGAAGCGCAGAATGGATCAGGCAGTGCAGGAGAATAAAGACCTGTTTTCCAACTGAACAATTTGAATGGGATTTCACAGGTTATATCCACATAATGGCGAAATAACAGTATCCATTAATTCCAACTTATAATGAGTTGCGGAATGCGTAAAGTTCTTTCAATTTAATTTTTGAGGTGTCGTATACATCGAAAAATAGACGATCCACGGTGGAAGATCTGTTTGACGTATTTCTCATGGATTTGTAAAAAGTGAAGAGATCGGGATTGATCTCCTTCAGAAATTTTCTGGATTCCTTTGAAAAGCTGTCATCTGGCAGAACAGAGCTTACAAATCCCATGGATTTCGCTTCAACAGCGTCCATTATCTCTCCTGAAATTATTCTGTTGTATGATTGGGATGGAAAGCGATCCATTATTTCAGGTATGATCCCGGTGAATGATGGGAGACCGAATTTCAGATCCGGCATGCCGAACCTTGAATGATTTGATGCAATGATCATATCGGTTGATAGGGCGAATTCAAGTCCCATGCCCAGCGCCAGTCCATCGACCACGCTTATTACAGGCAGATTCAGAGTCTGCAGCGCCCTTGATATTGAGAAACCCAGTGAATATATATTCTTGAGAAAACTGCGATCATTTATCCTGACACATGAACCGTTATATCCCACTGAGAAAGCTCTCCCTCCTTTTCCTCTCAGAGCAACCACCCTGATGTCTTCATTCCCCATAACATCAGTGAGGGCAGATAGAAAATCCTGGAGAACCTCTATATCAATGGTATTTCCATCTAAATTTGAGATGGTTATCCACCCTATCTTATCTTCGTCTATTGTTAAGTCAACTTTGCCTCTTCCAGAAATGTCCATTTAATGATCCTTCAGTACATTGTCAGGTTGAACTCCCTGTCTTTCTCCTGGTAATCTTCAAGCGTTCTTATTTTTAATAAATCAGATATGGTCTGCATGACATGACCATACTTTGGATCATAAAGCTCCCTGCCCATCCTGATCCTCTTCAGGTCCGGATCAAAGTATATCTGTTCTCCGTGTTTTTTCAGGCAGTGTATGCATTCGGCCGCCGATTCCTCAGTCTCTTTCAGTTCTGAAAAACATTCCTCAAAATTTCTGCTCATAAAGTTTTAACCCCCTTCATTTACTTGTCATCGCATCTCTTTCCATCAAAGGATGGGAATTTTATGTTATACCGATCTATAACAAGTTCAAGCATATAATAGAGTGACCTGTGTGTGTCCTCTTCGTATAACTTTGAGTTATCCAGATCTATACCTGATGCATGGACCCGGGATTTGAAATCGTTCATTGTTATCTTACCTTCAAGAAGCAATTTCAGATCCTCCAGGAAAGCCAGTTCTTTCATGTTTCTTTTTTCCCTGGTTACCCTGTTCTGGTATTCTATTTTTTTTATACTTTTGTTCAGCCTTTCCATAGCATCGTCAACATCGCCGAACAGGAGCGCACTCTTTATTATTTCCATGTCAAGATTCAAGTTCATTTATATCACCCGAATAGGCCTCCGGCAGCATTGATGAGTACTGGAAACATTGCATAAACAAGTCCCAGTGCCACAACTATAATGGCCGATATTATGACGGGGCTCTTTGTCCACCTTGTGAGGTTGAAAGTATCCTCCTTTTGTGGGTCTTTCCAGAACATCTGCTGTATGACCCTCAGATAGTAGAAGACTGAGATTGCGCTGTTCAGGATTGCGATTATTGCCAGCCACCACAGCTGACCAGATATGAGTGCTATGAACAGGTAGTATTTTGCCATGAAACCTCCCGTTAAAGGGATCCCTGCCAGTGCCAGGAGTATGATTGCAAAGCTTACTGCTGTTGCAGGAGATCTCTTTGCCAGCCCCGAAATATCGGATAACTCAATCTTCTCCTTGGAGATGATATTCATTGTTATGAATGCCCCTCCCTTCATGAATATGTAGACCAGGGAGTAGAACATTCCTGCAGCAATTGCAAAGTCTATCACTGAACTACCGAGATTGTTTGTTGTGGAGTATGCCACTATGACGATTACAAGTATGAGATAGCCAGCCTGGGCAATGCTCGAATAGCCCAGAAGTCTCTTGAGATTTGTTTGTGAAAGGGCAGCAATATTTCCGTATGTCATTGTGAGAATAGCGATTATAACAAAGAAATAGTACACGGACTGCAGATCTGATGAGAAACCTACAAGAAATATTCTCAGTATTATGAGAAAAGCCAGAATTTTAGTGCCTGAAGAGAGAAAGGCCGATACAGAATTTTCGGTACCATCGTATGTATCAAGTGCCCACTGGTGAAGGGGAAACAGTGCCATTTTGAAACCAAACCCAATAATGAGGAATGCAAGTGCTATGAGAAATGCCTCAGGAGAATTCACTGTGGTTATGCCCCTCAGGTTGAACGTGGAAGTAGCCATGAAGAAGAAGGAGGATCCAAATATTATGAACGCCGTTCCTACAGTTCCGGTGAAGAAATACTTTATGGACGCCTCAAGTGTTCTTCTGTCCTTCCCGAAACTGGAAAGAGCATATGTCCCTATACTCACGGATTCGAAAGCAATGAAAATGGTGATAATGTTGTAAGAGAAAGCGGCAATGATCATACCGACTGTTATGAATAGGAGAAGAGCGTAGAACACCTCTGCTTTCAGGTTTATCTTCTGAAGAGCAGGGAATACAATGAACATGGATGATATGACCATTATCATTGCAAAATAAGTTCCGAAGTCGTTGAAAATGATTGTACCCCCAAACATGCTCACTGCAGGTCCAGAAGTTGTGAAATAGAGAAGTGGAAGTGATATTGCCATGGCTGCAAAAGTTATACCTGCCGTTATTCTCTTGTTAATCCTGAATATTCCAAGAGCAAGGATTATGAACCCAACCATTCCCAGGAAGAAAACACTGGAATAATGAACAAGCGCCCCTGAAATGCCTGAAATGTTTGCTGTTGTCAGGAATTCGTAAGGATTCATAAGGCACCGAGCCCCCCCAGGTGAGCAATGTAGCTGACAAGTGGAACATATACAAGATTAGGAACAATTCCTATTATGAAAATCATTATCAGTAATCCCATGAGTATGCTGATCTCCTTTGAATTTATATCACCGATTTTACCCAGGTTTTCGTTATAAGGCCCGAATAGTGATTTCTGTGCAGCCCATATGTGATAGGATGCCGTTATTATCATTCCGAATATGAGGAAGAATATTACCCAGCTAATGGCCTGGAAGGACCCGATGAATATTGAGAATTCTCCAATGAATCCTGCCAGCCCTGGAAGGCCCAGAGAAGCAAGGAGTCCAGCCAGGAATAGGGTTGAAAGCACAGGTGCTTCCCTGAAGATCCCACCCAAATTCATCATGGTCTGTTTTCCAGTTTTCTCTGTTATGAAATATAGGGATGCAAAAATCATTGCCATTATGAGCCCGTGGGCAACTATCTGGAACATTCCGCCTGAAAGCTCAAGTATTCCTGAATAGAATGTGCTGTAGTTATTTATATTTGCAGATGCATAGGCGGAAGCACTGATTGTTCCGGCTTCCAGTATCCCTGATCCAAAGGCAATTGTAACGAATCCCATTGCTGCTGCGCTGGCAAAAGCCATCATTCTCTTCAGACTCTGCTGGAACATAGCAGTCAGTGCAAAGTATATCAGGCTGATTATGCCAAGAACTATGAGGGCATAGAGGACAGTACTGCTGAATATTC
Organism: Thermoplasmata archaeon; assembly: GCA_021804185.1. The sequence continues at coordinate 5,576 of JAJZKL010000011.1, forward strand.
CCGATACCGGAAGGAGTATCCCGAATAGGCCATATCCTCCCATAACAGAAAGCCCACCAGCCAGAATTACCGTTCCGGGGAAAGGTGCGCTTTCGTATGAATCGGGAAGCCATGAGTGAACCGGAAATGAAGGCATTTTCACCAGGAATCCAAAAAGGAAACCGAAAATGAGGAAATCTTTCCAGAGTACTGGAATTGTGTTGATGAATGATGTGTTGAGAAGTGCAGACATCTGGAAAGTCAGAACTCCGGAGTGGGATAGTGAGTAGAAGTTATACAGTGTGAGTATAGCCAGAAGTATGAATAGCGATCCGAACTGGGTGTATACAAAGAATTTCATTGATGCAGAATCCTTGTTCTTTCCTCCAAACTGGCCTATCATGAAATAAACAGGTATTAGGACAACTTCCCAGAATATATAGAAGAACAGGAAATTTCTTGAAATGAGAATACCGTACAGACCTGCACCTGATATGAGTATGTAACTGTATATTGTTCTGGAATCCCTGTTATCCTTAGTTATTAGGGCTGCAGTGAATATTATGACTGTACCCAATATAAGGAGCCAGTCCGTGAAGCCAGTCACAGCAGTGGAGAAATATATTCCTGTGCTTGTTGATAGGGCTATGTTTGATGCTGAAACGTACCCTCCAGAATATGAAGAGGCAAAGTGCAGAAGGCTGTATACAACCGTAAGTACCATAACAACTGCCGAAGATATTATTGCATAGTCCTTTCTCCTGCCGTTGAATGCAAATGACCCAATTGCCACAAGTATACTGATTATGAATATTGCAAGTAGAAACATTTAGATCAACCTCAGAATTTCCATTATTATGAATATGATAGAAATACCACTGATGAGCACTACAAAGTAATTTTTTATGATTCCATCCTGAATTCTGCGCAAAAATGTTCCAAGTCTCATTGTTTCATGTCCAACCACATCAACAGAAGTGTTGTAATGCCCCTCAAATGTGCTGAAGGCAGCAGAGAGTGGTAGAATTACCCTTTCGGCTATTATATTGGTAAAAAGGTAATCTATGTAAAACTTGTTCTTCACTACCCTGTAAAGAGGATTTCTTGTGAAGTGGAAGTGCTTCCATCTCTCTGTTCCATACAGATAGTAGGTTACAACAACGCCTACAACTATGAATGCCCATGGAATTGCCTCTATGTAAATGGGAGCCGATGGAATTGGTGTGGACGGGTTTATGTAATCATAGAAATGTGACTGCCATATCCCGAATCCAAGAGAAAATGCAGCCAGGAAGAACAGAGGTATCTGGACATGCAGAGGAGGATCCTTTGCATCTTCAGCAAGTTTTGACCTGGGCTTTCCAAGTGCCACAAGGAAGAACATCCTGAAGGTATAAAGCACAGTAAGCAGAGCACCGATGACCAGGAAAAGCCACGGCAGGAACGAAATGAATCCATAACCGGAACCTGTAAAGTATGTCCATGCAGCATCAATTATTGCATCCTTGGAGAAATATGCTGCAGTGGGTGGAATAGCAGCCAGTGTTATGGCACCTATGAACATGAGAGTTACAGTCACTGGCATCCGTTTCCACAGTCCACCCATACGCCTCACATCCCTGAGTTCCATCATTGCAAGGAGCAGTGAACCGGCTGTCATGAACAGTAAGGCCTTGAACATTGCATGAACCACGAGGTGGTACATTCCGTAAGAAACCCCCGAATAACCTATAGTGAGAAATCCACCAAGACCAATGGCGGCAAGCATGTACCCAAGCTGGCTTATAGTGGAATATGCCAGAATCCTTTTCAGGTCGTTTACAACAAGTCCGAGAACACCGGCGAAGATCGCAGTGAATGCTCCCAGGATTGCTACAGACTCAAGAGCAAAAGGTGCTGAAGCCTGGAAGATCTGAAACAGCCTTGCTACCAGATATATTCCAGCTGTGACCATTGTGGCCGCGTGTATAAGAGCTGAAACAGTTGTGGGGCCTTCCATTGCGTCCGGTATCCAGACGTGCAAAGGAAACTGGGATGACTTCCCTGCAGCTGCTGCGAGGAACAGAACTGAAACTATACCCAGCGTAACCTTTCCAACATGTGAAGCAACAAGGCCAGCATTGTTTATGAGGTATGGTATGCTAAGGGGGCTCGCACCGTTCAAACCCGTGAACCCAATGAGATGTGTATAGAGTAGAGCCATCCCGGCAAGAAAGAGTAGATCCCCAACCCTTGTTACAATGAATGCTTTCTTTGCGGCCGAAGCAGCATTTGGCTTGAAAAACCAGAAGCCAATGAGCAGATATGAACACAATCCAACAAGTTCCCAGAAAAGGAAAAAGAAGACCAGATTTGAGGAGATTACAAGACCAAGCATACCGGCAGTGAAAAGGGCTGTCTCTGCAAAATAAACATGCCTGTTTGGGTCCTTACCCATGTAATGCATTGCGTACAGATGTATCATCAGCCCCACAAACGAGACCATCAGGACCATGACAATTGAAAGATGATCAACATAGATTCCGTAGTTTATACTGTAGAACCAGTGTATGCTCTCGTGTATTGGGCCAGAAGCATTGACCTGCAGGTATGTGAGATAGGAGAAAAGAAGAGACAGACCTATTGACGTGGACGCAATTATTCCAGACCAGTTTCTGTACTTTATGCCTGCAAGATAAGATAGGACGAAACCCACAAGGGGAGATATGAAGATTAACCACGCATATATGAACATTGATTCACCACTTTATTTCTTTAAGCAGGGAAATTGAAATCTTCCCGAATTTTCTGTATATTGCACTGAGCAGACTCATCCCAATGACCGATTCCACAACCCCTATGGCTATGGCAAAAAGTGCCATGAGCATGGGCTGGGAACTGTAATAGTATGATCCAACCGCAACCATGTTCAGAATACCGGAATTTATCAGTATTTCTATTGAGATCATCATTTTTATCCCTATATTGGAGGTCATTACTCCGTAAAGGCCAATGGTGAACAGTATGAGTGACAGCATTGCCACAAGCAGAATTAACATCTATTGCTCCTCCTTTCCAGTTATATAGAACATACCTACTATACCTCCTACAAGTATAAGTGACAGAAGCTCAAATGGTGTGACGTAGATACCGAACAGATTTACAGCTATGGAGGAAATATCCTGTGAAACTGGTATAAAACTGCCCTTTATCTGTACAACATTGATTGCGAATACAATGAAGAAAAGTACTGCTGATGCCTTATAGGCCAGATTTTTACTCAATTTCCTTGCCCCCCGTAAGCATCAGTGTAAATACAAGAAGGGTAACTACCGCACCAACGAAAACAAGCAGCTCCACAGCCCCAACTATTGATCCTCCAAGAAAGATGAAAAGTGCTGAAAGCACAAACAGGAATATCATGAGCCATACTGAGGAATGAACCAGATTTTTGGCTGAAATCGTGATCAGGGCGAGTATTACGAGTATTGCTGCAAATATCACAAAAATAATTGAAAATATCATTTTATAACTTCCTCCTCAGGCATTGATAGCTCCTCAGGGGAATATGTGAAACTGTTTCTTGTCCTGGCGGTTTCAAATTCATGAGTGAGATATATTGCATCTGTAGGGCATATCTCTTCACAGTTCCTGCAAACTGTGCAGGTTCCGAAATTCACATCGGGATATATCTTCCTCTTGTTTCTCTGGTTCTCTCTCTCGACCTTGTTCATATGGATGCTTAGGTTGGGACACACCTGTTCACACAGGGTGCATCCCACGCAGTCATCAAGGCTGAGGGCAATTCTGAACTTGAATCTGTCAGGGATCTTTGGCCTTACCTCCGGGTACTGCACTGTAACTGGTTTCTGGAAAAGGTGCTTGCCAACTGTCATCATTGCTTTCAATGTTCCTACCAATGGAACCTGTTTTTTCGGTTCCTCCACTTCTTTAACACCTATCATAACACACCAACCCCCAGTGTGAGAAATCCTGCAATTATGAGGTTTATTATGGATATGGGTAGAAGATATTTCCATCCCATATTTACAAACCTGTCAATCCTGATTCTTGGAAGAGAGAGCCATACTGTAAATGATATCAATACAAGAACCATTGTCTTGATGAGTAAATATATGAACCCTGCATCAGATGAAAATGGCCCGTTGTAGCCCCCAAGATATAGGAGAGAGACCATCATTGAACCAAGGAATATGCTGCCGAACATTCCCATGTAAAAAAGGCCGAACCTCATTCCTGTGTACTCTGTAGAATGTCCTGAAACAAGTTCACTGTCACTTTCTGCCATATCAAATGGTGAATATGATGATCTTGCCACCATTGCTATGAAAAATACAAACAGTCCTACTA
>JAJZKL010000012.1 GCA_021804185.1 Thermoplasmata archaeon
CAGATAATCTTAGCAGGCTGGGAATACCAATCCACATAGAGATAGTCGATCTCAAGACAAGAAGAGGTCAGGAAGGGGAATTTTCCTCTAAACCAGGAGCATATCATGTTGAAAATGAAGCAGGCACATTGAGCCATGATCTTTTTCTTCTCATAAGAAAGATCATGCCGGTGGGAGGGCGTATTGAGATAACTGGTGAAGAGGACCTTGCCGTGATACCAATAATTTATTATTGTGACTTAAATACGGTTGTAGTATACGGTATACCTGGAAAGGGGATGGCTTGCATCACTGTTGACAGGTCAGTTAAGAAAAACATTGAGGAATTGGTAGAGAGGATCTCACATGGTAGAATTGAAAATTGAATCAGACAGAGAGAATAAACTCCTTCACAGAAAGGAGATACGCTACAGAGCCACATTCACTGGAAAGCCGACTCCGTCAAAGGAGGTTCTGCGTGATCTTATATCCAAGAACCTGGGTGTCCCTAAAGAGCTCGTTATTGTGGACAGGAATATTCAGGAGACCGGAAAATCCGAGGTTATAGGTTATTCCAAGATATATTCGGACAAAGAGAGCGCAATGCTCTATGAGCCTGATTATGAACTGTTCAGAAATGGCCTTAAAGTTAAGGAGGAGAATGCCCAATGATGAAGAGGGAGCTCTACTCTGTAGAGAATGAAAAGATAAGCAGACAGAGGAGATTCTGTCCAAGGTGTGGTCCAGGTGTTTTTCTGGCAGAACACCCGAACCGGTTCTCATGCGGAAAATGTGGATATACTGAGACCAAGAAAGAGTCTTCAAAAGCAAAGCCTCAGGCTGACGCAAAAAAAGAATCAGGAAAAGGAAAAAGTAAGAAATAATTCAGCTAAGTTCTGATATCATCCTTGTGGTTTCCCCACAGGCCTTTTCTATATCCTTGTATTTTAATTTCACAGCATCCTTTACGTTTTCCGGCTGTTCTCTTATGTCCAGGATACCCAGCAGGTGCTGCAGTTCGATGTCCAGAACAATGGATAATACCCTTAGCTTCTCCTGGTTTTCCTCAGAAACTTCTTTTCTCCTCTGTGAGACAAAACAGTCAGAGTGAACCGATCCCTTTTTCGTAAATGTAAACTTCTCACCAGTTTTAACCTTCTTTTCGCACACATAGCATTTGAATTCTGCCATACATGATTATTGGTAAAACGGTTAAAATATTATCGAATCCGGGAAAATATACATATATGGAGCGGCTACACATCTATGGAAAGGAAAGGAACCGCCCTGCTTCCACTCCATTACGGTCATCCCCCTGAATATCTTTACAAACGAATGGTAAAGTTAGGTGGAATACTTTCCGATCTGATCCTGGAAAAATTTGGGAATCAGACATACATGGAAAAGCTCTCAGACCCTTTCTGGTTTCATTCTCTTTCTCTGGCAATAGGGTTCGACTGGAATTCTAGTGGGACTACCACTGCAACCCTGAGCGCCATAAAGGAGTATTTTACAAGGCGTAACTCTGACATACACTTTATAGGTGGGAAGGGAAAAAGGCTTTCAGAAATGCACACTGAAATGGATGCTCTTGTCAAAGAAGGAAGAATATCAGAATCCAAGAGTTTGAGAATTCTGGAAGATGCAAGAAGGATCGCAAGGGTAGATCAGTCGCTCCTTCAGGACGATTTTGACCTCTACATGCAGTTCCTTGTTATGGACGAAAACGGCAGGTGGGCTATTGTACAGCAGGGTATGAATCCCGCTCAGAGGATGGCCAGGAGATACCACTGGATCAGGCGGTCAGGGCTGGATTTTATAAATGACTACAGGAATGGAATATCTTCTGAAGTGGTAAGAGAACAGGTTCTTGACCTATCTACTAAAGCAAGTGAAAATAACAGGCATTCAATGGTATCGATTGGAAAGGAGAATCCCGAAAGGTACAGATACACAATAGAGAACGGCCCCCAGAGGTCGCTTGACAATTTTCAGTTTCCAGAGAGGCATCTTCGCATGGATTACCGTATAGACTGGTCTAAATTGAGGGCAATTTATGAATACCAACCAGAGGATTTCCAGGAACTGGCCTATATGAAAGGCATAGGAAAGTCAACAATCCGTGCGCTATCCTATCTTGCAGAATTGGTCTACGGGGATGAACCATCATTCCGCGACCCGGTAAAATACTCATTCGCTGTTGGAGGGAAAGACGGTGTACCCAAGCCCATTAACAGAAACGACTATGATATTGCAATTTCTTTTTTCAAGGAACTGCTTGGACAGACGAGAATAGGCGACCTGAGCCTTGAGTCCATAGCTGCAAAGCTTTCCCGTTCCAGTTTTCAGAGAACTTCATGAATTGAAACCTTCTGTATTCCTGTGAAAGATTAAACTTTTCTGAAAATAGAGGTGTTTCAAAACGCTTAAATAGATTCTTGGGCTCCAATAAGGGCTGTGCTGAATGCAGAAAACCTCTGAAGACAGATTTGATGTCACTGATTTTCTTCCCTTTCTCGATCCTCTGATAAGGAAATGGTTCAACTCAAGATACGAGGGGCTGACAGAGCCTCAGAGGAAGGCTATACCCCTTATCCATAACAGGGAGAATGTCCTTGTTTCAAGCCCTACCGGAACTGGCAAAACGCTGACTGGTTTCCTTTCAGTAATTAATGAGCTTTTTATCCTTTCCAGAGAAGGAAGGCTTGAGGACAGGATTTACTGTCTGTATGTCAGTCCGCTTAAGGCCCTTGCTAATGATATAAACAAGAATCTTGACCAGCCCCTGTCAGAGATCAGGGAAGTGGCCCTGAGTGAAGGCCTGGATTTTCCACAGATAAGGGCAGCGGTGAGGACGGGTGACACACCACAGAATGAAAGGGCGAAGATGCTGAGAAAGCCCCCTCATATTCTCATCACAACACCCGAGTCTTTTTCCCTTGCCCTCTCTGCACCAAAGTTCAGGGAAAAGCTCAAGGATCTGCGTTATGTCATAATAGATGAAATTCATGAGATATCATCCACGAAGAGAGGGGCGCTGCTTTCGCTGAATCTCGAAAGGCTATCGAAGGAGAACGGCGACTTCATAAGAATAGGACTTTCTGCAACCCAGGCACCAATAGAAACCATAGCTTCCTATCTCTGCGGCTTTGACGGTGAAAAGCCGAGAAGATGTTCCATTATTGAGGTAGATACAAAGAAGTACCTTGATCTGAGCACCATAACACCTGTGAATGATCTTACAAAATCCAGCTACGAGGTTGCAAATGACAGGATGTACGAGATCCTTGTAGATCTCATTAATTCACACAATGCTACTATAATATTCACAAACACCAGAAGCGGAACTGAAAATGTGGCCATGCGGCTTAAGGCAAGAGGTGTTGAAAGTATTGAGGCCCACCATTCGTCTCTGGGAAAGGATACAAGGATTGAGGTGGAAAACAAGCTCAAGAACGGGGAACTTAAATGCGTAATAACTTCCACCTCTCTGGAACTGGGCATCGATGTTGGTTACATAGATCTTGTGGTGCAGATAGGCAGCCCAAAGTCCGTATCAAAAGGACTCCAGCGAATTGGACGATCAGGGCACGGAATCAACGATCTTTCAAAGGGGAGGTTTGTTGTCTTCGATCTTGACGATCTTGTTGAATGCGCAGTCCTGACAAGAGCAGCCTACGAAAGAAACATAGATCGTGTCCATGTGCCGCTGAATTCTCTTGATGTTCTTTCTCAGGTTCTTGTTGGAATGTCCTTGGAAAAGGTTTACAGGGACAGGGAGGCATTTGACCTGGTAAGAAATTCCTATAATTTTCATGATCTTTCATGGGATGATTTTATCTCAACACTCAGGTATCTGGCGGGTAAAATTGAGGCAGGCGAGATATATTCGAAGATCTGGTACGACGAGGCCGAAGGAACATTCGGAAAGAGACGGAGCACCAGGATGCTCTATTTCATGAACATAGGTACCATTCCGGAAGAGGCTGACTATAAGGTTATAAGTGACAAGGGAAGACACCTGGGGCAGCTCAGTGATAAATTTGCAGAGCGCCTTAAAAATGGAGATATTTTTGTGCTCGGCGCACGAACGTACATGTACCTCAGGACTGTTCAGAACAGAATATATGTCAAAGACGCAACTGGAATGAGGCCAACCGTCCCCTCATGGTCTGGAGAAATGCTGCCCAGAAGCTATGATCTTGGCACAATGGTTGGAAAATTCAGAAGCGAAGTGCTGGAGCGGCTTCAGAATAAGGAGGATGTATCATCCTGGCTTATTCAGAATTATCATGTTGATACGCACGGTGCGAACAGCATCATCTCATATATTGAGGCACAGTCAAAGTTCGATCTCCCGACAGATTCCCACCTCCTTGTTGAGGGGTACGTGGATGAATCAAAAATATACAGTATGATATTCCATGTCCCTCTGGGCAGGCGAATTAACGACGCACTGTCCAGAGCATATGCACAGGCCATATCAAAGAGGTTTGGAACAAACCTTCGTGTAACCATAACGGATGATGGTTTTATGCTGGGGTCGGAGAAGAAGATTCCAATTAAGGAGGCAGTAAAAACGCTTGCATCCTCGAGCTTTGAAGATACAGTAAGAAGTTCCCTAGCAAATACTGAGGTTTTCAAGCAGCGTTTCAGGCACTGTGCAACAAGATCCCTTATGGTTCTGAGAAAATACAAAGGTTACGACATATCCATTGTAAGGCAGCAGCTGCGCAGTGACAAACTGCTCAAGACACTCAGTGAGATGAGAAATTTTCCCGTCATCAAAGAGACCTATCATGAAATCATGAATGAAATGATGGATGTCCCAATGGCAAAAAAATACATCGCAGATGTAGTGGAGAAAGGGAATTTCCATGTTATAGACTATTCAGGGGAGACCTCACCTTTCTCCTATGGTCTGATTCTGTCTGGCGTTTCAGATATGGTCCTCATGGAGGACAGGTCCCAGCTTCTGCGGGAACTTCAGTCAAAGATACTTGATAAAATATACGGGCCTGGCAAGATCAGTGTCCTCATTACAGACCAGAAGAAGGTTGATGAGTATTTCAGGTTGAAGGTGCCAAGGATTTCCACCATAGATGACTACAGGGAATTTGCGAGGTATTTTCTTCTCTTCGATCCTTTCAAAAACCGTTTCAACTCACCGTTCCCCTATGCAGAGACAGGTGTGACTGATTTAACCGAGGAGCTTATCGGCTCGGATGAGATAATCTCAGTACATGTCAGGGGCACACTTTACACATCAGTGGATAATTACCCCATAGTCTGGTCTCTATTCCGGCAAATGAACAGAACAGATCAGATTCATGAGGATGTCCTTCATATAATCGAAGGGAAAACATTTGCAGAGATTAAGAAGGAATCTGATCTGGAAGAGCAGAAACTCAGAGAGGTCCTATCAGACCTGGAATCCTCCTTCCTGATCAGAAGAACCATATCGCAGGGAAGGCAGGTTTTCATATCAAATCATCTGTCCCCAGATCCAGTTCCATCAGAAAAAGCGTCTGCCGATGCCTTGCGGCTCGTCCTTGGAAGTTATGGCCCCCTGACATACGATGAAATTCAGATAAGGCTCCCGGTGGGTGAAGAACTTCTGAAGAAAGGCCTTGATATCCTAACTTCAGGTGGAGAGGTAATAAATGACTTCATCACACCTGTATTTGCAAAACAGTACATGCTGAAAAGCGATCTTGAATCGATCCTAGGCGGAGGCAATGAGAATTCTGTTGAATCAAGGGTCACTAATTTCATGGAGAAGGTTCCCAACATAGGTGAATATTTCAATAAATACGGATACTGCTATGGAAATGACAATCTCACCCCAAGATTAAACGAATTCAAGGAGGATGAACTCTTTGATCTAATGGCTGGAGGAAATGTTAGCTATGGCAGGTTCATAAAGCATAGATTATGCTTCATTTCTGACTGGCTTGCCAGGTCTCTTCACTCACTGAGGATGGAACCTCTAAAAGATGAGGAGAAAACAATTCCGGATCTAATAGCAAGTGGGGTCTCGGATGAATCTAACCTGTCAAAACGTTCCTCAATGGAGATCAAGATTGTTAGACAGATTGTTAAAAATCTTGAGTTTCACATCATGGTAAAGCGTTCACAGGAAAACAGCCTTATACCATTCTTAGGTGAAGAGCCATCGATCCCAAAGGGAGAGGCAGTATCAGTTCTGGTAGAGAAATTCGGCCCCATTTCCAGAAGGGAGCTTATGAATAATTTCTGGTTTTACGCAGACGCACCTCTGAAGGAGGCTGGATTGAAGGGTGTTGTTCTTCGTGGAGATTTATATTACGGTTTCAAGGAAAGAGGCAGGACAAGCAACACTGCAGGTATTTTCAGCGTCCTCGATCCGGTCGAGCTTTATCTTGGAAAGAAGTACTTCAGGGAAATCTCATACAACAGAATATTCATAGTAAACGGAAGGGAGGAAGGGTCACTGAACATACAGAACAGTAACGGAATTGTATGGGTCACACAGGTCTCTGTACCGGTAAGGCTTTCCGGTATGCTTCTGGAAGAGTTAAGACAGGTAGCCACAAGATCCGGAAACACTCCTCTCTGTATAGAGATTCCCCAATCTGGATTTGGTGACGCTGATATTGGGGGGTTCAGTCAAACAGATAACTTCCTTGTGTCTGATGATCTAAACATCTCACCTTTGAGCATGGAGGATCTTTTTGCCTATGCCTCTGAAATGCACCTGAGTTCCGATCAGAACGCAGTGTATGAAAACGTAAAGAAGGAAATACTCGGATTCAGGAATGAAGTGGAGGCCTCTTATTCTGGCCTTAGGAATGTTATCTTCCGCGGGTATTTCCAGTCCAGGCTGCTCTTCCAGTTTAACGGCCCTTTCACCACACAGGCACTGGGAACAATGGAGGTCATATCACTTTATAGGGCCATAAGAAACGGAACTATAAGTTCAGATGATCAGAAGATAATCCATACAATTATTGATATGGCTGGCGCCACAGAACAGCAGATCCGGGGAAGCTTGGGCAGATCGGTATCAGATCTGAAGGTCCGTCTTGGCAGGCTATTTGAGAAATGCATAGTTGCCAAGGACTTTGAAAGGCGCTATATTTTCGTCCCAGAGAGATATTCCAGGGACGAGGCTTTGCAGACACTTCTCTCTTTTCTCCTTGATAGGATGGGATTCTTTGATTTTGCAATCCTCAAATATCTCCTTGGCGAATCATACAACTCAGATGTTGAGAAAATAGCCGAAATTATTTCGAAATCAGGGCAGGCAATGAAATGCATTCTTCCGGAGCATCAAAAAGTAATATTCTTAAAGAAAGGCATCAGGAAAGGCAGACACAGGGGTCATGTCTCAAGAATTGTGGCCCCCAAGGACATTCTGTCTCTGTATTTTTCTGACCTGATCAAAAGGGAAGCAGGAACACTGAATTCCTATGTTCTTGTGGAAGAAGGAGTTATAACCGCATCACTCAACGCCAGAAGGAATATTAAAAAGTTGAAGGCTTCCCATTTCAATGGAACTGATGAGGGTAGGGAAAAACTTGTCTCAGAACTTAATTCCCTTGGTTTTGCGGTCTCCTTCAACTGATTCCTATCTATGGGAAATCCTGCATGCATTCATCAGGAAAGATTAATATCAATTGGACCTGATACCCGCTGGAATGAGCAACTTTACCATCTATGCCTCTTCGTTATCAATGGTGGTATCGGCGTTTCTTCTTGTCATTGCTGCAAGAGCGCTTATGAGGGTTCATTCAAGGATTTTCGGCGCACTTATTGCGGTTTTTGTTGTTATACTGGTGGAATCCGTGCTGGCACTGGTTTCACTGTTTGATCTGGTGTCTTTTCCGTTCTCTCTGGATGACATGCTTGTCTTCGGAAACATCATTGTCCTGGTCGTTTTCTATGCAGGGGTGCTGGGGAGAAAGTGATTGCTGTTGTCAGGAGAAACTACACGTTTGCTCATTCTGGACAAAATAAAGCTTAATCCCGGCATACACTTCCGGGAACTTCAGAGGGCAGTGAGCTGTGCCACCGGACAGCTTCAGTATCATCTGTATAGAATGGAAACATCCGGTGATATATACTCCAGGAAAGATGGCAGAACCGTCCGTTACTTCCCATCATCCGGTCCAAGCTTCAGGGAGCGTGAGATAATCTATTCACTGAGGAGCCGTGAGAGGTCAAGAATTATATTTCTCCTTCTAGATCGTAATTCTCTTTCAAAAGATAGAATACTTAAGGTCAGGAAATCAAGGGCGGAGGAATGCAGGGAAGCACTTGGTGAACTTCTGAAAACAGGAATAATTGAAGAAAAAGAAGGAAATATTTCACTTGTAAACCAAGGCGAAATAATATCAGTTCTGAAGCAGTACAGGGAGAGCTTCATAGACTCAATCACTGCAAACCTAATATCTCTTCTTGAGTGATCTTTTTCCAACCATATATGAGCCATATGCTACTCCTAACAGAAGAGCTCCTGACCCGGCCCCTTCAAGAAGTATCTTTATGTGGGCCTCCAGGAATAGTTCCGACTCCCTGATGACTTTTGCAGATATGGGGCTATTGAGGAAATTGAACTCTGGGCTGGCAAGGTATGGATCCTGTTTAAGGTTCTGGATTCCATTAGTGAAATTATATCTGAATACAAGAAGCGAAAAAGGCCCTGCATAGGTATGCACAACTGACAAAGTCATGTTCTGTCCGTTGACAGTATAATTATTGTTCCACCAGTAGGACGCATAGTCATTCCTGGAAGACAGGACAAGCCCAGTTTCACTGGCATTCTTAACCATCCGTTCGTCCCCGTGATTGAAATATCCAAATTTTCCCTTCGAGCCAAGAATCTGGAAAAGGCCCATGGTTCCTGCTCCCTGTATGGAGCTTGATGTTATCACGAATGAAATCTTGAATGCACCGTATCTGCTTCCATTTGACTCATTCAGTCCAAATATATTGGATCTGGACTGGCTTGTTACCATGATTGAGACATTTGCTTCACTATGTACGCTGCCATGATAGCCTCTGAAAAATGGTACTGTCTGCGCAGATGCAGGATTTGTGCCAAGAAGTCTTGACATTAATAGCCTTGCCCTGAAATTTTCTACAGGGAAGAATTTCACCTCACCACTGTAGGAATAATTAATGCTCCCTTTTACTGGGTGATCCCACTTGACGTTCCTGAGGCCTGCAGAATAGTATGAACCGTTCTGATAAAGCGCGATCTGAACAAATGAGAGATTCAAGCTTCCATTTGAGTCCTTTAGATAAATTTCCGGCACATCAGAGATGAAATACGCATAGGAATGGTGTGGATCCATATGCCCTCCAACGTATGCACCGGGGACAACCATAAGGGACATCAATGCGATAGCAAGCAGGACCTTCAATGATCATACAAGCAGTATATGGAATAATAATTTTTGGTACAAAATGTGAATTTTATCCATCGATAAAAAAATCTGTTAATATAAAGGCCTAATCAGGCAAATTCTTCCTGAAGTTCTATCATGACCAGATTCAGGACTTCTTCAAATGTTTTGCCTGTATACTCCCTGAGACCGCCCATTTCTGTTCTCAATTTTGCCACATAAGTGTCTTCGTCCTGGTCGAATTCTATATTGCAAATTAATTCCTGCATGAAAATAAACCTAAATCTGTAATAAACTGTCA
>JAJZKL010000013.1 GCA_021804185.1 Thermoplasmata archaeon
CCTGAAGCAGGTGCCGTTCCTCACCACATTCTTTGAGCGGCACTGCGGGCACATTGGATTCATGAAGCTGATGAGATCATTCTCCCTGAGCTCCATGTCCATCATGGGAATGTTGTTGACCAGGAAGAGAGGAGAAGAATCCACTGAGGCATAATCGTCAAGAGATGTGGAAACTCTCCTGAACTCAGTGTAGGGAGCCTTCCTCAGTCGCATGTAAAAGAATGATTCCATTATATTTCATGTTTTCGGTTTGGCATAATGAATCAGGGAAAAATCAACTAAATATTGACAATGTCGAATAAAAAGAAATAAAAAATAGAAATTATAAATCTATAAAATTCAAATTTAAGGATCTGAGGTTATGCTGACAATTATTGGGATCGATATGCTGCTTTCCTGGTATCCATTTCCAGCCCCTGCTGATAATCCTACGTAGAACGAATAATCCGCTTCTCCTCCGTTCGTTAATGAAACGCCGAAGTCAGAGACTGTCGGGCCAAAAGCAAATGCATAGCCTGGATGTGTTAGCGTCCCGGCTCCTGATGTTACAGAGCTATCGCTGGTTGCGAATGTATAGTTGCCTATCCCGGACAGTCCAGATACTCCGCTGAGAGGATTACCTGATGTGAATATGTCTTTATGTTCCAGTGAACCGGTTACATTGCTAAGGTTAAGACCAGATTTGCTGAACGTTACAGATCCAATGTAAGGTTTACCGAATATAAGCCCCACACTTCCTTTGTTCGAAAGTGAAAAGTGAAGTTTTACCCAGTTTCCGGGAGCAAGATTAGATACATTGACATAATACACGAAATTCTGTTCACCGGTATCTGTGGTCGGCACAGTGGCGAGGTTGGTTTCTCCACTTGGTGAGCTCTCAGTACTGGAAGTCAAAGTGGCTGTGTTAGTATTTAGTCCATACCCTCCTGAAACGTATATTACTGTGTTACTGGAATAGCCTGTGACGAGTTCTGCATATTCATTGGCTGTAATATCTCCAGCCGATGCTGCTATGTTGGTTGCAGCAACACCACTGAAAGCAGAATATGCAAGTGCTCCGCTTGCTATGAGGAACACAGGAACAACCAGAAGGGCAAACATTTTCCTATTCATTCCAAACACCAAAAAATGGTTGGATCAGATCCCATTACGGATCTGATGTAACACTTACCCCGACATTCAGCATGAACGATGACTCCTGGTAAGCGTTGCCACTGCTACTGCCTAGGCCAAGGAATATCTGATAGGTGACGGACCCGCCATTGTCAATGGAACCACTGGGGACCTCTGTTACTCCATAATAATACCCAGTTCCAGAGAGGGAGTTGCCATACATGAATGTAGAAGGTAGATCAGTAGCGGCAACAGAAGCGTTAACAAGAGTGTTTGTCGGTGTGTTAACTCCCGTTGCATTAAGCTCCATTGTTGTTATACTGGCTCCACTTAGCATCAGACCCACAGATCCAGTGTTCATGACCGTTATGTTAAAAACAATCCAATTTCCAGGTGCAAGGTTACTAACCGTAAGCATCATATTTGTATCGTTTGGACCTGTCTTTGGCGTGAAAACATGTGGTGCACTTGCTGAATTATTCTTTACCGCAGTATTGTGCTGATATGTGTATGTTCCGGTAATACTCTGCTCCCAGCTCAGATAGCCCGCTGTTGCCTGCACATTCGTGGTTGCAGTACCTGAAAAGGCCGAAAAAGCAAGTGCTCCGCTCATGACGACCAGTACTGGTACCATAACCATTACCAATATTTTTTTATCCGTGGTTTATCACCGGGTATGTATGAACTGAGAATTACATAAGAGGACGGAAGGAGTGTTACTTACTCTTCATTCATACATTAGAACCATATTTTTTATTCATAAGATTTTAGTAATAGTATTCGGGATTACGCTCTTCTTCTGTTTCCAGGAACGAAGAAGGAGGTCATTACCAGGACTATGAGGAAAGCCGCAGTCAAACGTCCATAGATGACCGGGTATCCCAGATATGGAATATGATATTCCACTATACCTACGAGATCAGACCCGGGAACGAGGTCCGGATCATTAACGGGATTATTCACCCCCCTGGTGGCAAAGTAAATTGTTCCATTTCTTTCGTATATGCGAACAACCTCGTGTGCAAACAAGGTTCCATTGGCCCACGGAGCATGGAATTCAATTATAGTCCCAACAGATATAGACTGGGGTTCAGCCGGTTTTATGAGGAGAAGTGAACCTGGATTTATGATCGGGTACATGCTTGATGTCGGATCAGCGGATATGGTGTGTGTATAATATCCCCCTATGGCTCCAATGGCCATTACTCCCATTATGGCTGCAAAGGCAATATCTGATGGTTTTGTCCTCCTTTTCAGCTTTAGTCTCTTTTTGCCTCTCAGAAGCTTTCTGACCCATATGCTTTTGCCAATCAGAATGTGCGTAATCCAGAATGTTATTGAGACAGAAATTACCTCCCAGACTATGTTGAATAGAGGGGATACCTTTTCAGCAACGTTGATGAAAGAGAACACTGAATATGGAAGGATGAAGGCTAGAACACCGAGTGTCTTCCTGTCATCGGCCAGGTAAAGAAAGGAAAGGTAAAAGGAAAGGACGACATCGAAACTGAAGTTATAAAGCAGGATCTTAACTATTTCTGTGATGGTGTACGACTGAAAAATCGGGGTTAAGGCAAGAAAATATGCTATACCTGTAAGTATCATTCCAGTAGCCTGATTCTTCCTGGTGGCCTCCATTATTCCTGCAAAGATCACTGAGACAGCGCTGACGGTGAATAAAATTGAATATAGAATGGAATTCAACAGAGGTAGAAGGCTTACGGAGACAGACAGTGACCTTGACATTGCCGCGGGAAGGATGAGAAGAAGAATCAGAAGTAGCATGAATATAGAACCGAGATACCACTTTCTGTCATTCAGGAAACTCCTCTGGAACGGGATGGAGAAAGGCAGAAGTAGTATGGCTATGTACAGGGCATCAACCCTGAAATAGAAGGAAATCTGCCATACTGCAATGTAGGCAGGCGGAAGCAGGCTCCTAATCCTCATCTCTTATCTCTGCATAGTATGTCTTTCCGTCAATCTCAAGAAATATGAGATTCGAGTTTGAAAACGCAGGCTTCTCCAGAAGAAGTGCCATTCTAAGGATGTCAGCGGCACTTCTGACCTCAATGGACCCTTCTGGAGGGCCGGATTTCAGTTCGATTATGACCTCGTGATTCTCAGCCTTGAACTTCTCAGTATAACTCTTCTTCCTCCTTTCAATCTGCGTTGCCGCAATTCCCAAGAAAAGAACTGCAACAGCAAAAAGGGGGTATGCAAACACTTTATCCAGGGGTATTATAATCCTGCCCGGAATGACTGCATTCTTGAGTAGCGTGCCGGTAAGATTGGAATATGATGTGCCTGCAATGGTGTCGGTCACTGAACCCAGTGCGAGTGTCAAGTTTTCGTTAGCCCTTCCAATGTTAGAGGAGAGATTGAAATTGAAAAGAAGAGAAAATGTCCCAGAATTTCCGAATCCAAGTTCCTGGTTTATCTTCTCTCCCAGGGAAACGTTTGAGCTGACATTCAGACCCACAGCCATGGGTTTGAAATCGCCAGAGGTAGCTTCGACCGCTCCAGCTCGAAAATATGAGACATGGGTCCATGATGGGTCTGAAGACCTCAACATCACAGTGTAGTTGTAAGACACTGTTGATGACGAAAGATTTGTGTCGAAGAAGTATAAATAAAGTTCCAACGAGAGGTTTGATGTTATATTGGTATATATTACGGATGGGTTAATGAGCTCAGAATTGTTTCCATAAAGCGGGTTCTGCTTGAGTTTGTCAACAAGGTCTATTTTAGGCTCCAAGGAATAGGAACCATACGCCTCCTTCACCTCTCTGGGTGGCAATTGAATAATAACAACAAGAGAAACGGACATAAGCGCAGCAGCAAGAAGGGTAAATATGATAATTTTGTTTCTCTTATTCATTTAGTTCCTCAAAGATATCAGGGTCAACAATTAATATCATTTCTGAAGTTATGATCAATTTTTTTCTTTTGCGATTTCATGAAAATTGGTTTTCCGAGATGGTGATCACTATTGGGAGGGTGAAGTGGGCCTCCTGATAGTCATTGCCTGAAAATCTGGAAAGGATCAGGTAAAACCAGACTGGAAGCGTAGAACCTGGGCTTATAACCATACTGTTCTCCACAGCGAATCCGTAGAATCCTCCTGCCCGGTTTGTCTGTTCCAAGGTGGAATTTACAATTGAGAACACATAACCGAGATTATTTTCAATGCTTTCATTCTCCATAACAAGCCCCTGGGCGCTGAAATTTCCAAGTGAAACACTCTGGATCAGGCAGCCAAGGTTGTTGGGATTATGAAGGTTTATCTCAAAAAGGACAGCATTTCCAGGGGCTAGGTTGGATATGTTAAGGTAGTCTTCAAGAACTCCGGTATATGAAGTGGAGCTTTTTACGATGTTCAAGGGTGGACAGAACTCCGTGAATCCGCAACTATTTCCTGGGTATGAATGGCCCTGTACAGCTATAGCAGTGTTATCTGACCAGTAAGATACAAAGCAAATTCCCTCAGATATCCCTATGAAGTTAGCTGTCGCCGATACGTTCGTGGTTGCAGTACCTGAGAATCCGGAATATGCCAGGGAACCAGAAAAAATGGAGAAGACCATAACTAGGCATATTGCCAAGACTCTCGACTTCACAGAACTAAACCCTGCCTGTGTTAATTAACCCCTATGTACGGGAGATATGAATCAATGATATATCCATCAGAAGAAATCTTCAATTATGGTTCACTGAGCTACTCCTAGGTTCCAGAAGAAGAAATATCGTCCTCTTTCACCCTGACCATAAGATCAGCTCTTCGGAAAACTTCAAGGCAGATGAAAATGGCAGATGCTGAGAATACAATTGCAGCACCGATCATCAATTGGCCAATACCAGCGACATTGAACTTGCTTGGGTAAAAAATACCCAAAGCATAAAGAGAATACTGTGTTATGGCAATCACCACACCAAATATCAATATAAAAGATATAAGCAACTTCAGAAGAGTCTCTGCCACACCGCTCTCGTGATCCATCCTTCTGATTTCCTCAATCCGCCGTTACAGTAGTGATATCTCCGGAATCGCGCTCAAGTCGATCTGACTGATCTCGTTTTCCTTGAGTTTCCCAATATCAAACATGGTCTGAATAGCTCTATCGGTTTCTCGACTGGTCTTACTGGAACCAAAGAAAACAATAATCTCCCTTATAAGCTGAAGAGATATAAAATGCGCCTTTCGATACTTCTCCAATCTTATCCTCTCAATGAAAGATATAGATTCCTTACTAAGTAAAAAATAAACTATGACAGAAGACATGAGAACAGCAGAAGGGACAGAAAAAAGGATATAATTCATGTGATATCATAGAATCTTCTTATCATCTTTAAGGCATCCATTCCTTCACTTGTAATCTCATAGGAAGCCTTCAGCTCATGGTCCTTTCTCATCTCCACATATTTCTTAGCAATCAATTCATCAAGGACCTTTGTGGCACTCCTGTAATTTAGGTTGCAGTGATAGATAATACTGGTAATTCCTCTACTGTCCTGGCTAAGGAGTTGCATTATTTCAGCCATAATTGCCGTTCGATCTCTCTTAGACTTCTGACCAGGGTTGTTCAAATATTCCTTTTTTGATATTGAGGTTCCACCCCTTTCCATTGCAATCATGGGAGGACCAGAAAACTTTATTCCTCTGACTATTCTCACATCCGTTTTTGAAAGATCAAGGTTGATTTTCCAGAGACCACCAAAATCCTGACACAATACAAAGGCAAGACCGGAGCCCAGATCCATCCTTAAAACATGCAATGTTCCTATCGCCTTGAGCATTGAAGGATATGAGCAATCCGCACCGATCATAATGAAATTTGACCCTTTCTCGGATTCTCCATAATATTGTATGATGTGCCTTATTCCACTTTTCCCCTCCATCTCCACATTTGTTTCAAGTTTCCAGAGATTTGAATCAAGAATGAGATCTCCGCTATCAAATGTAATGCCTTCTGATCCCTCTATCAGGACTTTCTCCATCTCTTTCATTATCCGGTCAATAAAATAAGTTGATTGTGATATAAGAACAATTAGATGAAGCATTGATATATATTCCGGGTGAATCTTTTCTCTATTTTTATATATTTATATGAACATATTATATTTATGACAATACATGATTTATTAATTTTAGTGATAATATCGCTCAAACAGCATTATTTTCTTCAGATGATTTATATGTGGATGCCATCTAAATTTTATTTTGTTAATATAGGGGTCTGAATTATTGGTATTTAAGAGTTATGAACCATGGATTTGTTCATTCTTTATGATTGTGAATTTTATGCTTAACCAAGTTCAAGAACCTATGTCCAGACGAAGTGGGAATAATCAGAAAAAAGTCCCTTATTACTCCAGCTAGAATACGCCCATCTCTCTTCATCATGGGTTTTCCCTGTGGTTCCAAGCAATGATTTCGTATCTTGATGTATCTATTTCAAAGAATGTCCAAGGCACGTCAACCATTTAATTCCAATTGTGTGAGTTCCTGCAGAACAGCGTCTGTTCGTTGCTATACAGTAATAATTCTAAGATGATTTCAGCGGGTTAGGATATCTTTTTTCTGGAAATAGGAGTTTCATAAATTTCAATTTTATCAGAAAATCATAATAGGTGGGTAAAGATTCTTCAGTGATTTCTGCCTTTAACTGCTTATCGCATATCATAGGGAATTAGATCAATCTACTGAAGGAATTTGAAGATATATTTCCACATGTTGAATCCAGCATTCTACCATTGATGTTTATACTATAAGACCATAGCATTCCCTGCCGCATCATACATTAAAATTATGCATATGGTCATCATAACAAAATGATGTTAGTATCCCCATCCATAATATCGTCAAAACTTGAAGTACTTGGAACTCAGATCAAGGAGTGCGATAAAGCCGGTGCATATTCTTATCACCTTGATGTAATGGACGGGCATTTCGTCCCAAACCTGACCATGGGTCCGGATCTCGTATCTGCCGTAAGGAGATGCACAGAAAAGAGGCTTGAAGCACACCTCATGATCGAACGTCCGGACAAATATGCTGAGAAATTTATAAAGTCTGGTTCTGATCTGTTATTCATTCATTCGGAGGTTCTTGTAGACATCAGGAGTACAATTAAAACTATCCGGGATAACGGGGCTCTGTTTGGAATTGCTCTCAACCCTGAAACCCCGGTTGATAGAGTTCTTAAATGGATAGAGGAATCCGATACTGTTCTTATCATGTCGGTGCATCCAGGTTTCTCTGGTCAGTCTTTCATAAGAGACACACTTCCCAAGATCAGGGAAGTCAGGAAGTTTATTGATAATAACAATCTTCAGACAAAAATAGAGGTGGATGGAGGTATAAACGCTGAGACCGGAAAATTGTCTGCAGAAGCTGGAGCAGATGTACTTGTTTCAGCATCCTATATTTTCAGCGGGAATATTGGAGAGAGAATAGGGGCTCTCTCCTCAATCATGAGACCCTGATAAGGATCCTTCCGTCTCTTGCCTTCTCATACTCGATCAGGGCTTCCTGAAAGTGATCCAGGTCGAATGTCCTGTGAACTTTTACCCTGAATGATTGGTTGGCAGCAAGCTTCAGAATCTCCTGAAATTCGTCTCTTGTTCCCCCGGTGGAACCAACTATTTTCTGTTCTTCGGTATATATTTTCCCAATGTCAAGGCTGGATTCCCTGCCGGTGAGGACCCCGAAGGTAACTATTCGCCCTCCCCTGTCAAGGTGCCTCAGAGATTCACTCCAGAACTGGGCACCGATGGAGTTTATCACCACATCAGCCCTGTATTTTTCATCGATTTCCCCTGACCTGAATATGGTTGTGGCACCGTAATCCTTCATCCAGTCTTTCCTTGAAACCACTGAAACATTCATCCCAAGGGATCTACCTATCTGCGATGCAAATATACCGGTATTGCCTGAACCTCCAAAGATTAAGAGATTCTCTCCCTTTGCAGCCTCTGATCTTCGTAGCGCATGCAGGGCTGTCAATCCTCCAATTGGAAGGGACACCGCAAGTTCGTCAGATATTCCGTCAGGGATAGGAAAAAGATTCTTCTCATCTACCAATGCCTCCTGGGCATAATACCCCTGGTCCAGGACACCGTGAATACCACCGTTGACACACATCTCCTCCCTTCCGCTCCTGCAGAATTTACAGGTTCCGTCGTACTTCCTGTTATAAATTACTACCCTATCCCCTTTCCGAATTGTTTTGCCGTCAGTCAATGCTGTACCAATGGCCTCCGACCCCGGAATATGCGGTATCGGGCTAAGATTGTAAAGAATCTTGCCATTTATCAGGTTGTAATCAAGCGGATTCATTCCAGCCAGCTTAATACTGACTCTAATCATTCCCCCAGTACCTTCTGGTACCTTTACTTCAGTGAGCTTCGCATTTTTGTTTCCAAACTCGGGGCCAACAACTATAGCCTTCATTAAAGAAGAATAATAATCTCCGGTTAAAAACAGTTGTTGTGGTCAGGGGGTTGAGTGATGGGGGAAATAGTTATATTGGGAGTGATAATGATTGTAAGCCTTGGACAGCCAAACTGCCCTCAAGAAATTCAGAACACTGATGATAAATGAAAGAAAGAGCCCTAACACTGTCAAGGAATATTCCTTTATGGCAGGGATTCTACTAAAGTTTCTATCAAAACCTCCTGAGTCTATAGGTACCGAGGACATAGAGCGGTTCAAAACCCATTTGGTAGTAGACAGGAAATACTCAAAGTCCTCCCAGTATCTGGCAATCAAGGCGTTGAAACACTTTTTTTCCTCTCTCTCAATACCTCCCCCCAGAAACCTGACCGTACCGAAAAGATCGCTCAAAATGCCAAATTATCTCAGTGATGCTGAGACAAAGAGGTTTATTGCGGCATCATCCGGGGACCCTGTTGACAGGGTAATTGTTCTTCTGCTGGTATATACCGGAATGCGTGTAAGCGAACTCTGCAACCTTAGAACAGAGAATGTTGATCTGGACTCCTCCATAATAAGGATAAGGTCTGGAAAGGGAGATAAGGATAGAATTGTTCTGATTCCGGAATACGTCAGCACAGAGCTGAAGCCATACTATATGGAGAGGATCATAAAATCTGATCAGAGTGTTCATTTCCTGATCAGCAGGAGGGGAACCAGGTTTGATAGTTCCACTGTGGAACGGCGAATAAGGAAGATTGCCAGTAAGGCAGGAATCATGAGAAAGATCACCCCGCATGTATTGAGGCATACATTTGCCACCAGCATTCTCAGAAACGGAGGGGATATAAGATTCATACAGCAACTGCTAGGACATGCCAGTGTTGCAACAACCCAGATTTACACACACATAGATGACGAATCCCTCAGGGTTCTGTATGAGAAATTCCAGCCCAGGTACTAATTTTTTCTTTCAACTAGATAATCTGCAAACCACGA
>JAJZKL010000014.1:0-7576 GCA_021804185.1 Thermoplasmata archaeon
GCGCTTCAGTACATGGAGGCCAAGGGACACAAGGGTAGCGCAAGCATTGCATCACTGTTCAAGAACAGGCAGTTCAACTGGGCAGTCATAGCGGCATTCGCCTACACAATACCGTTCTACGTCATATTCTCATACGGTGTTATCTATGGTGGAGTTCTGGGACTTTCAGCGACAACAGTATTCTATCTCTTCGCTGCAATGTTTGTCGGCGATGTTGTGACAAGGTTCATCATAAGGCTGAAATCACCTATACAGAACAGGAGGCCATACATGGTCTTTGCAGTCAGTGTAGCTCTGGCATCTGCTGTTCTACTTGCACTTAGCTCTGTGTCAGTGGCATTCTTTGTTCTCGCTTTCCTCATTGCCGCAATACCTGATGGCATTGCATGGACCCTGGGAATACAGATAGCCAATACCACATTCGAGCCTGAGGAGATCGGCACATCCACGTCATTCTTCAGCTCATCCATGATGATAATGTCGGCATTGATGCCACTGATTGGATACATGTTCTCCGTGAAATACTTAGGCTTCACCACAACGCTCTGGATATTCGCAGTGGTCACTGGTATATTCTTCGTGTGGGAACTTATTATGAGACCTGCAAAGGCTGTGAGTACGCCGGAAATCCAGGAAACGAAGGCGTGATGTGAGATCATGGCTAAGATACTGCTGATAATCTTGAGTGAGAAAGAAGAAAAGATAAGGATGACACCGAACTTCGTGAAGAACCAAGCGCAAAAGGGAAATGAGGTTCGTGTGGTCTTCTGGGGGCCAAGCGAAAGAACATTATCTAGCAGTGAAACACTTCAAGAAAGTTACAGGTTCCTGTATGCAGTAAAACCGAAAGCTTGCATGAATACTGCAAAAGCAAACGGGTTTGTTGAAAACTTTTCAAGGAGCTTTGAATCGATTCCTGTCGGTGATTACCTGACACAAAGCATAGCAGAGAGGGTTTCGAAGTGATCACATTCTATAGATAGGGGGAATCGACATGACCGGAAATGTCATAGGAAAGGAACTCGCCACCAATACATTGCTCTTACCAATTTTTTTTTGTGGTAATTGCCCCTAGGTCTGGCCTGGCACTTGGATTCGGTTTCAGGTCCGGGGGTACTAGTATAGCTACTTACGGCATCCATGGGGCATTTTCTTTATGATATACCCCACAGGCTGAAGTTAGGATTCTTGAAACCTTTGACTATGAAAATTGGTCTATTCCATTATGGCCCCGTATGATGCGCTTCCAACCAACTTTGAGTACTGATGGAGATATCCAGATGTGTATTTTTCTTTCTTCGGCTTCCACTGTGCAAATCTGCGGGCAATTTCTTCATCGGATATCTTAATTTCCAGTTTCCCCACTTTTCCGTCTATGGCAATTATATCGCCGTCTTTTACGATAGCTATGGGGCCACCAGTTTGCGCTTCGGGTGAAACATGTCCAATCATTATGCCTCTCGTTGCTCCGGAAAATCTGCCATCTGTAACCAGGGCAACATCTTTATCCATTCCTCTTCCAACAACCGCTGACGTTACCGCGAGCATTTCGCGCATACCCGGCCCTCCTCTTGGACCTTCATATCTAATGATTATAACATCCCCTTTCTGAATTTCATCATTTTTTACTGCGGAGAATGCCTCTTCTTCTGAGTTATAGACCTTCGCCGGGCCCTCATGCACATGAACTTTAGTTGCAGAGACCTTAAATACTGAGCCATCAGGTGCAAGGTTGCCCCGTAATATTTTGAGTCCACCCGTTGAACTCAATGGCTTATCTATTTCCAATACTACATCCTGTGCGACGGTATGCACCTGAAAATTCTGCATATTTTCTCCGAGTGTCTTCCCTGTCACAGTCAGTGAACCTTCATGAAGTAGCCCTGCTTTGAGCAGTTTTTTGATCACAAGTGGGACCCCGCCAACATCATAAAGCTCTGCCATTGTATATTTCCCACCTGGTTTCATGTTAACAATTTCCGGTGTCCGGTTACCAATTCGTTCAAAATCATCAAGTGACAACTTTATATTCGCTTCGTGCGCTATTGCAAGAAGATGAAGCACACCGTTAGTTGACCCACCTGAGGCCATTAGCACTGTGATAGCGTTTTCAAAAGCATCATACTGAAGGATGTCTCTTGCCTTTATGCCAGCCTCAAGCAGCGAGGAAATCTGCTTTCCAGTTTCAAACGCAAACTTAGCCTTGCCACCCTCCACAGCAGGAGGTGCGGCACTTCCGGGTAGAGCAATACCCAGTGCTTCCGTTAAAAACGCCATTGTATTAGCAGTATACAAACCACCACACGCTCCAGCAGTTGGGATAGCAACGCTTTCCATGTAACTCAGTTCTTCTTTTGACATTTTACCTGCTTCGTATTTGCCCACTGCTTCGAACACCTCCCCTATGGCTATCTTCTCGTTGTTGTATATTCCGGGGAGAGTTGAACCTCCGTACATTATGATTGATGGGATATTCATTCTTGCAGCGGCCATGATCATTCCGGGGGTTGTCTTATCGCAACCAGATATACCAACAAAACCGTGATATCCATGGCCCCGTATCGTCAGTTCGACCGTATTAGCTACTACCTCGCGGCTGGGAAGCGAAAATTTCATGCCTTCGTTTCCCATTGCAATACCATCAATTACGAGTGGAGTAACAAACATCCGAGGTGTGGAACCCGATGAGTTTACGCCTTCCTTTGCACGGTATCCTAGTCCCATTGCATGTATGTTGCACGGTCCCGTTTCACTCCAGGCTACGCCCACACCGACAAGAGGCTTTTCGAGGTCATAGTCCGAAAGGCCCATGGCTTTCATGAAAGCTCTGTTTGGGGCCTTTTCAGGTCCATTATAATAATCTACAAAATTCATGAATACATATTAACATAAAGGTTAGTTAACTTTTGCCTAAAATGTGGCAAAATAAGTAATTGATTAAATATTCAATAAAAAGTCTAATCCAGAAAGTAACAGAAGGTACAGATTCAATAACCCGCTGTACCCATTTCCAATCCGTGTGGCAAGTAATGCTTTTCAATTCTCTTTACCTGGTCATCTGTTAGTGATATCTCTAATGCAGTAGCAACATCATCCAAATGTTTTTCCTTGGAAACGCCAACAACAGGAATAAACTTCTTTTGTAATACATACGCCAGAGAGATAGCATACTGTGTGGTTGATTGTTCATTTGCTATAGCTGTAATATCATCCAGGACGTCAAAATCGTTTTCTTTAAAGTATCTGTTAAGCATTACGGAGTATTCTTTTGATCGAACCGTTTTTGGCGTGATCCCGCGTTCATATTTTCCAGAGAGAAAACCCGCTGCCAGTGGACTGAAAGCAGAGAAAGATATTCCGTTATTAATGCAGTATGGAATCACCTCGCGTTCATCTTCCCTATAGATTGCGTTATAATGATTTTGCGCAATCTGCGGCCTTGTTAAATCCTTTCCTTCCGCTAGACTGTCTATATATGCGAGTTGATATCCCTTTATATTGCTTAGACCGAAGTAACCAATCTTATTAATGTCCACGTATCTGCTGAAAGTTTTAAGGACATCAACAGTGTCCAACCTATCAAACCAAGTGTGTGTAAAATATATATCAATGTAATCGGTCCTTAATCTCTCCAAGGATAGATTCAGCTCAAATTCTACTTCTCTTCTTGCAAAACCATGGTGTTTTTCACTTACTTTCCCACCTACTTTAGTTGAAATGATAAATTCCTCACGATCATCTTTTATGAACTCACCAATTATCTTCTCAGATTTACCCGCAGAGTAAATGTTTGCAGTATCGATATAATTTATTCCCAAGTCAAAGGCTTTCCTAAGTATTGTCCTTGCTTCCTCAAAATTCGCCATCCATCCTGCAGACCCAAATGACATTCCTCCTAGGCAGACCTGAGAAACTTCCAGATCTGTTCTGCCGAGATGCATGTACCTCATTATGAATCTATCAACTTCTCTCTTAATATAGACTTTTGTTTTTAAAAAAGCTATTCTAGTGATTTACGCAGAATTGCAGTCATGATACCAGCGAAACATACCGGGCCACTTTGTAGAATTAGAACAGGAAAGACAGAACATACAAGGTATATGGACGTTTATTTACTCTGATTTAAGAGCTCTATTTGTATTATTTCGAGTAAAAAATATTTGGGAAAATAAAAATGGCTAATATTTTTATTGCTCTCTAGCGAGAATTCTTCACTATAAGTACAGCTATACCAGCTACAAGCACAAATAATGCCATAGCATATACACCACTGACAAAGGAATGTGTGTAGCTTTCAAGTCCACCAACAAGAATAGGCCCAACCACCCCTCCGAGGTTTCCAATTCCGTTAATTAGTCCTATAGATGCTGCAGAACTTTCCCTCTTCAAGGATTCCTGTGGAATATTCCAGAATACTGGAAGGAAGCTGAATATCCCAATAGCCGAAATTGTGAAAAAGATAAAGGAAACAACTACGTTTGATATGAGAAAGGCGCTGAGTGCAAGTCCACCTGCGGCAACAAAGAAGACCACGGCTGTGAGACGTTTTCGATTACCTATTTTATCTGAGTATCTTAATATAAATATCAAAGAAATAGCAGCCACAACATAAGGTATATCTGAGAGAAAACTGGATGTGGCAGCGCTCACGTGCGCAAATGAACTTATTATTGATGGCAACCAGATTGTATATCCATAAAGCCCAGTTACACCAAGGAAGTAGACAAGCACTAGGAGGAGAACATCCCTTTCAACCAGTGCCTCCTTCCACGATGACTTAATAGGTTTATCTGCTTCCTCACTAGCTAATTCAGATTCTAGTGCCTTTTTCTGATCATCCTTCAGCCATTTTGCATCTTCTGGAAAGTCATTAATCGTAAACCACAGGATTGCAACAGAGACCAATGCGAGGATACCCTCAAAAATGAATAGATATCTCCAGCCCGGATCATTCCCGTACGCTGTGAATATCCCGCCGGCAATAAGACCGCCAAATATACCAGCAACAGGAATTGCAGCATTGAAATATCCATTTGCAAGGCCCCTCTCACTCTTTGCAAACCAGATACCCATAAAGAACATAACACCAGAATAGAAAGGAGCCTCAGCAAGTCCCAGTATGAATCTGAGTGCATACATCTCCGGGACATTCTGTACGAAGCCAGTTATTATTGTAATTATACCCCAAGCCGTGAATGCTCCGGCAAATATCTTTCGGATACCAACACTATTAATCTGCAAAGTTGTAAACACTTGCGGTATAGCATATGCTACAAAGAAGAGAGCAGACGCAATGCCTGCAATTAAGGATGCACTGCTTGCAGGTGCCCCTATATCTTTAAACATCCCGGCATCTATACCATAGGAAAGATTTACTCGATCAAGAAAATTTACAACGTATAGAAAAAAAAGTATAGGTGCAATTCTTATATATCTGCTGGCCCTAGAAGACTTCAACAGTGCTGCTTGATTTTCCATACAAATAGCACACATTAACAATAGATAAATTTTGCGTTAATGTAATATTTCATAACATAAAAAAAATATGTCCATCAGATATCGGTAACAGACGTTATTTTGCTGATTCAGAGCTTAAACAATGATGACTGCATAGCATGGTAACTGAATGCTCAAAGCTCCTGTATTCGGAAATTAGTAATCCACTAGTATTGCTACAGATCACAGTTACGAAGTTGATTCCCCAGCATATAAATGTGGATATATTCTAAAAAAGCCCTATACGCAGCAATGGATAAGAAGTAGAAGAACATCAAGAAAAGGGCAATTGTGATAGCTCCCTTGAAATATTATAAGACTATTCTCATGAATCGACGAGGTACACTAAGACTGCATACATTCACATTTTAAAATATGTAAGATTATCAATCTGATATATGGGATTTGTAGCTTTCAGCAAATATGGTGCGCAACTGTTGTGTGTGCCGCTGCTGTGTTGAATATATACCTAAGCAACATATGGCCCGAGTTGCTTTATTTCTTCCTATTCCGGAATCACTTTCCATTCCATGTAAACGGCCCTGCGCTTCCCGATAAAGGATATACCGGTATCCAGATCCTCCTCCCTTATCATGACTAGGTCCTCATATCTTACCAAAGGGAATGTTTCTAGTCGTACTTCCCTGTGATAATGGTATTTCGAATAGTTTAAAGGGTCATCATATCCATAGATTTTTCGCAGCATCCGTCGACAGAACTCTTCCTTTCCTCGGTTTTGTAGCCGGAATGGGTCTTCAGCAGAATTGCAGTCTTCATGAAATACTATATTGGAAGGCCACGAATACCTTTTTGTTATAATACGGCTATACATAGCCGTTTTGAATAGGAGTTGGAAAGGCTGAAATGGGGAAACCTTACAGAGATAAGCGGAACTGGAAGGGATACAACGAGGAACTGGTCATAGGGAGAATGTTCTTTTTCGATCTGGATTTTGTTGAGAAATGGGATATGGTACCGAAGAGGATGAATGGAAGAAAGAGGGGATAACCATTCCCCTTTCCGGATTCCTTGGTGAGGTTCATAATGCTATAGAAGCAGTACCTTGAGTACAGGCGTCTGGAAGGCATGGCAAGATCACTGGTGGATATGGGCCCCATATCCAGATATGGCGAATACACAACCATATGGCTCTTATACATGATATGCAACCTGAACTGGATATTTCAGGCATGCAGTATGCGGAGATTGGTACAGACGGTACTGGCCTTAATACAAGTAATGCAGGATCATACCGTATCATAAAATACGGTGATCCAGATGCAAGGAAAAGAAAACATCTCATTGTCATAATAACGGCGTATGTGAGAGCATAAAAGATCGTTGGCATTCAGTCGCACATTGAAAGCAACGATCCATCGAAACCGGAGACCACATCTGAACACATAAGGGAGGCAATAATGAAAGGAGTAAGGGTGAAATGATTCTATGTGACGGTACATTTGACACTAATGATCTCTACACTGTAATGCATTCCATCGGCTCAAGGGTTGTAATCAAGATAAGGACGAATGCCTCTCCGGGCAGGTACAGGGGAAGCAAGTACGGGCGGTGGGCCATAAGGGAATACCAGAAGAAGGAGCACAAGCAAAAGGCTGAGGATAATGATTACGGAATGAGATGGCCGGGAACAGATAGCATTTTCTCAGCTGTGAAGAGGAGGTTCGGCGAGAACTGCTGAGCAGATCTTCAGGAGGTCTGGAAGTTAAGAAATACCAGTGATTCTGGATATATGAATATATAAATCACGGGGCAAGGAGGGAGGTTAGAATGATAGATTAAGCGTTTGAAGAGGGAAAACAGAATCAAGAATGTTGAAAATCATACAACGGGCTGGATTTGATCAACACAATGACGCGCCACCTTTATTGTATATAGTCAAACTAGGCGTAATGAATATCAGAAAGCCGGGAAAAAATAATAGTTGACTGAGCCGAATACATCGGGATGATGTAATCAAGTGATAACCGACTCAGAAGCTAACTACATTCAATGTGTGTAAACGAAATTTGAACTATATTTCGCATTCTTGAACTATAAAATTTAAATGTTTTAGCACACT
>JAJZKL010000014.1:7586-9395 GCA_021804185.1 Thermoplasmata archaeon
GAAAACGGTGACACCATTCGGAAATTCTGGAAAGGTGGATGTTGCCAAGAAGTACATTGGCAAGAGAGTATATGTCATAGTGCTAAGAGAATGAAGACTTATGTCCCAGAGTCTTCTTGAACTATAAAATTTAAATGTTTTAGCACACTTGAAGAATAGCGCAATGAATGAGGGTATTTTTCTTGATCTGATGAGACGGGTACAGAGAGGTGACATGATCAGGATTTACCCTATGCAACAGGGTAACAGCCAGGGAATAAGAACTAAGGCTTACCCATGCAAAGCAGGCTCTGGCGAAATATACGAAGTGACTGAGCCATTTGAAGCTCGCATGGAGGCCTACAACGACGTTGCCCTGCGGGTCAGGGCAGAAAACGGTCTCTGTCTCATAATAAACGTGGAAGAGATATGGAAAGTAGACAGAATATGGTCCGAATGATCAAATTTGGGAAGAGTTTAAATTTCGGTGTGCCGCATCATACATAAAGGCAGGGGAACATTGTGATTCTTTGAGCAGGAAAGCTCTGATCTTCACGGAGGAGATGAATTGTGAAACTTATGTGCCTGGCAGTGGCACTGAGATTCAAGCATGAAACTCCACCTGTGAAAACCATGAGTAAGTCATGCATGAAAATCCCCATGCAGTGATTGATCTGGAAGGACTTCAGCATGGGTTGGGAATGTATCCGTTCTGCAGTCTGATCAGAGGAACGGACAGAAGGCATATTCCCATTGCATGCAGACAGGGATGCATGCAGGTGGATCACTGATACCCACAGAGGCGCAACCTTCAGGACTGGGAAGACGCCAAAACTCGGTAATGGGTTCCCGCAAAACTGTCAGCACAGTGGGGGATGAAGGCGAAAAGGTAGCAAAAGTGAGAGCCTCCTATGCCTTAACTGAGGAGAGGATGTCAGAGAAATAAAAGAATGGAAGAAACTACTAATATTGGTTATAATGTCCTTTATAATTTTATGAGACATTTTATGAGATATACGTCTTGCCAGTTCCTATAGCTTTGTGAACCATGTTGGTAACTTTCATATCATAAGAATGAAAGCAAGTAGATCAGTCAATTCCAGGGAGCTATTATTAGAAGCCTGGATTTAAGCATTTTTTAAAGATAATGTCGATCCGGCGTCATTATTATAAGTGACATTTGACTTAACCGACAGTTACTGTATGGCAAGAAGGAATCTAAGACTGATAATATATGCAGCGTACATAGCCATATTCATAACGCTGGATTTCCTCATTCCTTACTTTCTTCCAAAGTATGCAGGCGACACCGACTTTATACCATTTTTCTTCTTCATTCCATTCTTCTGGCTGGGCAGAAGAAGATCAAGATCGTCTGGAAACAGAAATTATGGGAATCCTCAGCCAGATACTGATACGTCAGGCAATCCTTCCAATAGTCTGAATTACGCCAGTGGGCATGAATACGATGAGTTCGGCATTCCCCGGAGAAGGTACAACACACGGCTTTACTATATCATTGGAGCAGCAGTTATTGTTACTGCAATAGCAATATTTCTTCTGGTCATATTATGAGCAGCCTTCCGGAAATGTATATAAACAAATAGGGGTTCAAGAGAAGGCCGATGACCCTTATATCTTCAATTTTTGTCCTGCTATTCGTGGCACTTGTGGCCGGTGAACTGCTCAACAGAGTGGGAATTCCTTCGGTAGTGGGTGAACTCCTTACAGGCCTCATACTGGGTCCGGCAGTCCTTGGAATAGTGAGTCCAAATCAGGTATTTAGTGGCATATCTGAGGTCGCGCTGTTCTTTATCGTTCTCCTTATTG
>JAJZKL010000015.1 GCA_021804185.1 Thermoplasmata archaeon
CGGATGGGCATATCCTGACGGGCAGAATTCTTAAGGCATGTTTCATATAAGGGTGCACGACAGATAGATCAGACAGGTTGAAATTTGCAGTTCTGGCTGCCGTCATAATCAACGGGGCGGTTTATTCTTACATAGCCATCATGAAATATATGGCCATGGATGCCAGTGTATTCGATCTTGGCGTGAGCTCCCAGCTCCTTTATTCCGTGTTCCACCAGAGCCTGGCCTACAACCTGATGCATATAACATTCAATAAACTGATTTACCTTCCCCTTTCTGTCATATACCTCATCTATCCCCATCCGCAGACTGTTCTTGTGCTTCAGGCATTTGTTGTCTCGGCAGGTGCATATCCCATATTCCTGATCGCTAAACTTAAAACCGGGGACAGTAAAGCTGCCTTCCTGATAGCGATAACATACCTTCTGTTTTATCCTCTCTACGGCCCCCTCTGGTTCGATTTCCATTTCATGGCCCTCTTCCCCACCCCTTTCCTGTTCTCATTCTACTTCTACCTGAAAGGTGAGAAACGGAAGAGCATTTTTTTCGCAGTGATTGCCTCTGTCACTGACCTGCTTTCACCTGTTATCATTGGACTGTTCGGGCTTTACGCGTTGCTAAAGGATCGGAGGGATAACAGCGAAAAAAAGTTCAATGTGCATGGTACTGGCTTACTGATTGTTGTAAGCTCAATCATAATATTTACGGCCGCAAACATCTACATAGGGCCCGGATATGCTGTGTCTTTTGCAAACAACTCCGTATTTTCCTCCACCTTTGCATTCACCCATACCACAAAGCTGTACGAAGCTTCATATTTCATCTGGATAATGCTTCCGGTCCTCTTCATCTGCATACTGGCGCCGGATCTGCTTTTCATGATTATTCCATTTGCAGCTCTTGCCTTTGCAAATTCGTATTTCCCATATGTGGATACAATGTTCTACCAGTATACTGCACTGGTTGCGGCACAGGTATTCATAGCCTTCATCTTCGGGATTGAACGGCTTGGCCGGAGGTTTGGGAAGCATGGCGTTTCTGTAAAAAGAGTGGCTGCTGCAGTCCTCGTACTGAACATCTTCCTGGCATTGCTGTTCACTCCTGCAGGAAACATTGTCACCAATGGGTTTCATGACCACAACTTGGAATATGACCTTACGGGAAACCAGAACAGCTACGGAACCCTTAACACGATCACTTACCACACTTATGATTCCGGCATATTGAAGATGTCACCCTTCATCACTCCTGGTTCTTCAGTAGTCATACAGAACAATATGCCGCAGCTTGCGTCAGGTTATAACTGGCTCCTGCCTGATTTTATCAATGATGTTAAAAACCCGCAATTTGCCATTACGGATCCCTATAGTGCCGCCTTTTATTCCACTTACTTCACCCTGGACATGAACTATACCATGCTGAATGAGACAAACAGGATATTCCTGCCTGATCATTATGGAATAGTTGCCGAAGACTATGGAGAGGTGCTGCTGGAACAGGGATACCTGGGGAGTGTAAAGGAGTTCATCCCCCTTAATTACAGCTATAATTCCACCTTTGACACCGTATTCAACAACACCATTGACCAGAATGTTTCCACTATTGACTTCAGTGAAGGCTTCCTTGCACCAGGCGGATACAGAATTAATTTTTCCGGCTTGAATGATACTTTAGGCAATACAGTTTTTTCAGCTTCATACAGTAATTTCAACGGTACAGTCGAATTCTATTCAGCCGCTGTGCATGTATCTTCAAGTGGAAAAGCATTCCTTTTATTCAGCGTGCCCTACTACATGATGAATGACCATTTCTCCCTCAAATCAATAGGAAATGAAAATACCACTGTGAATACCAGTCTGGTGCAGATTTCTCCAGGATGAAATATTCACTCGTTCCTGAACTGCCCCAGGATCTTTTTTGGGCTGAAGCTCTTTATGAGGAACAGGAGGTCTCCGAAGCTTATCTCCCTTATGGCAATTGCCACCAGGAAATATATGACTATTGCAGCAATTCCAAGCGGTGCAAGGATAACAATATCCTTCGGGGATATGAAATGGGTTATGAACATTATGAATGCAGCCTGTGTCAGAGCCGGTATGAGGTGTCTCATCACCCTGAAATTATACCCTGTTTTTTCCAGCTTTGATACAGAGATTCTGTAGAATACCATGTCCAGTATTGTTATGGTTGTGGTGGCAACGGCTGCCCCCAGACCCCCCAGTGAGAAGTATTTAATTCCGAAAATGGAGGGCGGGACGAGAATAAGTATAAGGGCAATGTTGCCCAGTACCGAGAGGAAATCTATAATGGCTATCCTTCCTGTTTTCTGCCTGGACATGATTGCAGATGAATATGGTGAATTTATTGCGGAGAAATATGCCCTCACTGAGAGGACAGCAAGAATTGCACTGTAAGCAATATAGGCCTGGTTGAATATGTTCATCACGTACTGGGCCAGGATTGCCATGTCCACGACCAGTGGAAGGATGAAAAGGGAGATCAGCCTCTCAAACTCTTTTATGGATCTTGCATGCTCTTCCCTCTGATGCTCCTGTGTGACCCGGACAAGCATTGGAAGAAAGAATATTGACATGGATGCACTGAGCGATGATACGACCAGTGCAATGTTCTGCGCTGAAAAGAATGCTCCCGTGGCTGTTGCATGCCAGTAGAACTCAATGATGACCTTGTCTATGTTACCGTTCACTGTTCCAACCACCGATACAAGTGACAATGGCAACGCAAGGGCGGTGTAAGCCTTCATCATCTTTCTCGTTGGCCTGGCAATCTTCCATGGCCTGCCGAGTATGAATGAACTCAGGAAATATACCGCATATGAAATGCTGTATGCAGACGACACCAGTACCGCCGGGAAATAGCCTGCGTTCGTGAGTATGCTGTACCTTATTGTAAGGCCAAGAGCTATGAATACCGAGTTCCTGAGAAGTGCTTCAATAACCGGCGGTATGGCTATTCTGGTGGATTTCAGGTTGGCTATGAAGAATGTTTTAGTGAATCCTATGAAATTGGAGAAGAAGAAATAGGGGATAAGGGAGAGGATTATCCAGAACTCGATAGGGGACTGAAATCCCCTGTGAAGCACATGGGTCCATATGATCAGGGAACCCAGGACAATTGCTATGAACAGGAACCCCAGAACAAGCTTTATTGCCAGGAAGGTCCCGTTGCAGGTTTCGATATCCTCGCCCTGTGACAGTTTTATGTTATGTGCGGTTGAATATCCAAGATCGCCAAAGAGCGATAAAATTCCAACAAATCCTATGCCGAATGATACAAATCCCCAGTCCGTGGTGCCCACAAAACGGGTAATGAAAAACAGGCCGACAAGACCCAGAACTGCACCGATGACGTTCTGAATCATGAGTACAGGTGATCTTCTGGCAAACAATTCAGCCGCCAGATTCCCATAGTGTAAATAATCTTATTCATTTGCCAGTATATTTATTGGATGGCAAAAAATCACATTGAAGAGACTTTCAGGAATGAAGCTTCCAGTGTATTTTCCGGAACTATTCCAATCAGGGTGTCCACCACTTTGCCCTTATAAAAAAAGAGGAAAGTTGGAACATTGAATATGGAAAAAAGCCTTATCACCGCCGGGGAAAGATTAACATCAGCCCTTCCTGATTTCATCCTGTCCGCATAAGATGCCGAGACCCTGTCATAAACTGGTTTCATTATTGAGCAGGGTGCACAGAAACCCTTCCAGAACTCCACGGCAATTTTTTCAGAGGACATGACATTCTTTGCAAAATTAGAATCGTCCAGTTCCATAATCCATTCCGGGCTGCCAGAATCATCATCGTCTGTAAATCCTGAATTTTTTTTCTTGTCAATGCCCTCGGTCACTGCCGATTACCATCCTCATTGCC
This sequence comes from Thermoplasmata archaeon, assembly GCA_021804185.1. The sequence goes on from JAJZKL010000015.1 coordinate 3,894, forward strand.
ACGTGGCACTGCCAGTTATGTCCGCTTCGCACTTATAAATCATGATGGGATCAGAACTGATGGCCGCAGTTAGGGCAGAATTTTGCATTTGCAGGAACCTGTTCACCGCATGAAGGGCATGTCTTGACCGATGCCGGAAGGTTTTCGTCTGTCTCGCTGTCCACATATCTGGGTTCACTTTTCTGTTTTTTCTTTGAATCTTCATTGTAAAGGATGTTTATGTTGGCTCCGGGAGTTCTTGCCCTTGCCATTTCAATCTCCCTCTTTTTCTCGTCTTCCTTTTCCCTCTCAGATTTCTCTGTGGACCTGCGTTTTGCCTCTGATGCCCACTGCTGTATTGATCTTGCCCATGCATCAGGTTCCTCAACAACGAAATCCACACCCTGTGTTGAGTTGTCCCTCTCGTATGTTACAGTCAGTATCCTTTTGGCCCAGAATTTAAGTTTTGGTTCCGATCCGGCAGCGTCCTTGAGATCCGTAAGCTTCAGCTCCAGATCTATGTGGGGAGGTATGGCCCTGAAAAGTTTCTTCTTGCCTTTTCTTTCGTATATGACCCTGCTGTTGCTCAGATACAGCGTACCATCTGATACCTTGACCGCATGATCGACCAGGGTTGCATCGCTCTTCATTATTTCATGCTCATCACTGTTATAGATCGGCATTCAGTATCTATATCCTGTATTCATATAAATTTTTCACTGAAATTTTTTTTATGCATTTTCCAGCATGAAGGGACTATTTTTTATTAAATTTCACGGTTTTATGGAACAGTAGAAGTAATTTACCAGAAAGTTTTATTTCTCAAATTCCGATTATGATGAATATTGAGAAATTTCATCAGCACTTACTTCACCAACAGGACGAACAGGCATTTCTCCAGGGTGGAATCCTATCCTTCTGGAAGGTTGTTCATGCTTGCTGCCGGGTCTTCCCTTGTTGTTGCCCCTTTTTACCTTAACATGAAATTCGGCTATACGTCTCTTCCTGCCATAATCGTGGAATTTGCACTGTTCATAACCTCATTTCTTGTGGTTGCACTTTCTCTTTCAGGCATTTACCGGCCAGATTTTACCCATGGGCTTGCCATTTATCTGGTGTCAGTCTCGGCAGAGATCCTATCATTTGTGCTGGTGTCAGGATCTTCCCTTCTGTTCCTTGAGATCATAATACTGTGCATAGCTGTTTCCATTGCCGTGATCACCAGCCAGTTCAAAGGTTTTGCAGAAATAATACACCTCAGGTCATTCATAATTGGCACAGTTATCGCGTCCTCCATAATCCTGTTCATAATGCTGGAAAGCGCAGTGCAGTTTCCCACGGACGAATCTGTACTGGATTACTTCTCGGCACGCTATTTTCTCAATGGCCTGGACCCTTACATAAAAGGAACCCTTTATGGCCTGATACCCATGATGGGCTTTAGCATGGATAAAACAACACCCCTTACAACGGGTGGATTTGTGCAGTCCCTGGGTTATCCCGCCCTTGCATTCATATCTTATTTGCCATCGGTCCTGTTTCATATAAAGGAGGGATTTGTCCAGATTCCCCTTTACGTCCTGCCCTTTCTTCTTGTTGCATACAATTTCTGGAAAAAAGGATATTCCAGCTACATACCTTTCGCGGCACTTGCCATATTTTCCACAATGCAGTTTTTTTATGAGGGCCTTACCATAGGAAACAGCATATTCTGGGTATCCATCCTGATGGCATCATTTATAATGGAAGACAAGCCGGCAGTTTCCGGTGTACTCCTTGGAATCTCGTCATCTTTCAAACAGTTCCCGCTTATTGTCCTGCCTTTCCTCATTGTATACATGTTCAAGAGGCATGGGTCAAAAGGATCATCAATCTGGTTCGGTGCATTTGCGGCCACTTTCGTCCTCATCAATGCATATTTCATATATCTCAACCCTGTGGCATTCTTCACGTCCGTTATTTCTCCGGAGAGCTCACTCCTGATGGGGGTCGGATCTGGAATTGCCCAGCTGTCCTTTGCAGGATACATCAATGTTTCAAGAGAGTTCTTCGTCCTGATTATGATATACCTCACCCTGTTCTCACTTGTCGCATACCTGATTTACTTTGAAAGGCTGAAATACTGCCTTTTTGTAATACCCATAATTATCTTCATATTCAATTACAGGCTGCTTGTCCAGTATGTAATGTTCTGGCCCCTGATCTCCCTTCTTGTGATTCCGGGTATAATGAAGGACCGTGACAGGAAATCCGGATCGGTTGGAATTAACAGAACCATAGGAAGAAAGGTCTCCAGTATTTCACGTACCAGGGCCGCCAGGAATATAGCAATAGTCTCCATAGTATTTTTGATTGTGCCTACTGCTGCATTTCTTGAGGTCACACATTCAAACAATTACTTCACCATAAATTCAGTGCAGATGGAAAGCGTTCCGGAATTCAACACAACTGTTGTGGACGGAATGATTGTCAACCTCACTTATTATGGATACGGTAACAGCAGCATACCTGTTCTTTTCAGGATAATGCCTTCCGGGCCCATGACAAACATTAATGACATGTTATGGCACGATGCCAACAGTTCCCAGACAATTGGCATTCACCAGACAGAGACTTTCTTCATTGTGCCCTATAACTCAACGCAATTTCTTACGGCTGGGAGGGAATTCAGGATAATCGCCTATTTCGGAAATATTATGGGAGAGAAGTCTGTTTCCTGATTGCCTGGCTGGATGGGCGTCAAATAATTTTTGTTGTCAGGTCAGAAAAAGGCAACCTTCCACTTAAGCCGGAAATGTGTTTATGTTTCAAACAGGTAATATATGAATTCGTCATAAAGACATGATTTAAATGGACTGGAAAAACCATGATTACACGCGTACCAGGGAAATGAGGGAAAAATACATACCATTCGACAGTGTTGACAAATTCATAGATCTTAAGCCGAACGACACTCTTCTGGATGTCGGACCGGGAGATGGCTTTTATGCCCTTTCCTTTGCAAAAGAGGTCCCACGTGGAACTGTTACTGCGATGGACCTGAATGAAGACTCTGTCAGTGAGATAAAGAAGACCCAGGAAACAAGCGGGATAAAGAATCTGCTTGTTTCACAGAACGACATATGCACAGTTACGGATTTTAGCCGTTACACCAGGATATTTTTCTCCAATGTGTTCCATGACCTGAACTGCAGGGACAAGATTCTCAACAACATGATAAGCACCTTCGTGGACAAGACCCGGATCATATTCATTGAGTTCAAGAAAGAATCTACCATTGGTCCGCCTGCTGATATCAAGATAAGCCAGGAAGAACTGAAAGGCATAATGAAGAAACATGGATTTTCCTTCCTCAAGGGGGAAGATCTGGCAGAGCACTACATGCAGATGTATACCATCTGATCTTTTTTATCAGTTGTAAAAATCCTTTGCAGCACTTTTTGCATTATAGTTTTATGATGCTTCAGTGCTTCAGTAGAATGAATTTCATTCCGGTTCTTCTGGCAAGTTCTCCGTCCATATCATCCCTGTCACCTGCCATCACTGAATGTTTTACATCTATTCCCAGGTCCGAAGCTGCGTCCATGATCATGCCTGTCTCCGGCTTCCTGCACCGGCAGTTTTCATCAGGCCTGTGCGGGCAAAAATATATGGCATCCACTCTTACGCCTCTTGACTTCAGCATTCCGGTAAGTACACTGTTGAATTTTTCCAGTTCCTTCGCTGAAAAATATCCCCTGTTTATTCCGGACTGGTTTGTCACAATAACTATGAGGTATCCTTTCTTTCCGTAATTGTTCATGAGGTCTACAGCATCGTCGTAAATCACTATTTTACCAGGGTCAGCCGAATATGGCACATCCTTTATTATTGTTCCATCACGGTCAATGAAAAGAGCCTTCCTCAACGTGGCAATCAATCACTCTTTTTTATTTATCATTTTCCTCCACTTTCGGAGAATTCCTGCCATTCATCTTTCTGCCGCATCCCGGACATATTCTTCTCTTCCTTGGCCATGTCGTGCCGCAGCTCAGGCAGGGATAGAATGATCTCCTCCTTATATCCAGGTAGTACAGCATTGCAAAGACTGAAATTACCACTGATGCAGATATATACTCCGGATGCTCCTCAACTATCCCGGCAAGACCACCTGTGTAAGAATAGTGAACCACTATCACAGTTGATGAATTGGTTATGTTAACCCACTCCTGTGTCCGGTCCGATGAATAGAATTTATGTGAACTGAAATTCAGGAGATATGTTCCTGGCCTCAACTCGACCTGGATTAAGCCCGTCCTTGTTTCAACTGTCAGGTTGCCGATTCCTGCTTCCCATGATGTATTGGCAGGCAGGCCTTCCTCTATTATTCCAAGACTGTATTCTATCATACTGAAAGGAATGTCAAGATTCAATCCTGAACCGGCTACAGTGAATGCCACACTGTTTTCTGTCGAGTTGAAACCTGCCGGACTCTGCACGGAAAAGAAATAAGTTCCGTTTGAAATATTGAGAGTTATGGTTCCATTCTCGCTTGCATAGCCTGAAGTGCCATTGTAGATACGCCACTGATCATTGCCTGATATACCAAAACCAATCAGTGCCACTTTATAGAGGGATACATTTTTTTGGGAAACCTGCGCTATTGAACTGGATGCTTCCACATATGGGCTAGTATGACCGCTATCCGGGAATGGGAGTGAAATGAGTGATTCCACTACAGTTCCATTTTCCGTGTTATTGAAACATGCTTGAAAGGACTGGCTGGAAGATCCGGAAAAAAATTCTGTATTGTTCTTTTCTTCCAGCGTGCTGTCCTGATTCTTCACAAGGAAGATAACCTGTGCTGATCCCTTCATGTAAGGTGAAATCCCATGAACTTCCACATCAAGGGAAATGCTCCCGTTGGCTTCCACAACATCTTCCAGGGAAGCGTTAATGCCGGCCGTTGAATATATGACCCTGTCTGTATTGATTTCCCAGATGGTTTTGTTGGAAAACTCCTGATTATCCACTGCGTACAGGGTTATGGTGTAAAGCCCCGTGTGAAGACTTTTTTCCGGCGAGATATTCAGTGACTTCGTGAATTCTTTCCCCTGGTTCACAATAACAGGATCTATGGTCCAGGTACCAGCGTTTGATGTGCCGTTGGATACCATAACTTCAATTTCCGTGAGGTTTGATGAACCCTGCATTGAACTTATTGAAATGTTGACGCTGTTTTCAGTGCCGGCAACCATGTTGTTCACGATCATGTTCAGGACCGGATATGGATCTGTATATGTCATGTTCAGATGGTCAGTGAAATTGAAGTATTCAAGGGGCTGGAGTGAAAAATAGTGGACATACCCAAGTGTGCTGTCCCCATAATCCCCCATGAATTCAGGCGAACCTGTTCCATTCTGCAGCGTATCCAGAAGATCATAAACTTTTGTCCCGGGCTTTTCATGTTGTAAATACGTGTATTGTGGAAACGCTGAAAGC
>JAJZKL010000016.1 GCA_021804185.1 Thermoplasmata archaeon
ATTAAATGGGATGATGCACCCAATCAGTCCTGGCATACGTTCAGGATCCGACACCTCCCACCTTTCTCTCCTTGGTTATGATCCCCAGAAGGTCTACACGGGGAGGGGCCCCTTTGAAGCATTGGGCATCGGTCTCGAAGTTATGCCAGGGGATGTGGCATTCAGGGCAAACTTTGGGACGGTTGATAGTGATAATACAGTGATTGACAGAAGAGCAGACCGCATCTCCCGGGGCACTGAATTTCTGGCGGCATCTCTTAACATGGAAATTGAAGGATACAGCTTTAAGGTGAAGGAGGGTGTGGAACACAGGGCAGCCCTTGTGATACACGGACCCGGTCTATCCAGCGCAGTTACAGACTCTGACCCACATGAAGTTGGAAAGAAGATCAATACTGTTCAAGGAATTGATGAAACTGGAACAAGAACAGCAGAACTTGTGAACAGGTTTCTGGAATCCGCGAGGAGAATACTTGCCAACCATCCTGTCAATGCTGAAAGGATAAAAGAGGGACTGAAACCGGCGAATCAGATTCTTCTCAGAGGCGCTGGGAAGGCCCCTGATCTTGAACCTTTCAGCAAAAAGTACAGTATGAAAGGTGCATGCATAGCAGGAATACCCATGATAACTGGCCTGTGCAACATGATCGGAATGGAAATAATCAAGGTAAAGGGGGCTACAGGAAGGACTGATACAAATTATGAGGGAAAGATCAGCGCCCTTATCCAGGCACTGAAAACTAACGATTTTGTCATACTGAACTTTAAGGGTACAGATGTTGCAGGCCATGATGGAGACCCACTTCTCAAGAAAAGTGTAATAGAGAGGATCGACAGGGCAATCTCTCCACTGAAGGATCTGCTCCAAGATACAGTTATAGCAATTACAGGAGATCACAGCACACCATGTTCCATGAAAGATCATTCCGGGGATCATGTTCCAATCCTTTTTGTCACATATGGAAATTTAAGGGACCAGGTGAGGCACTTCGATGAAATAAGCTGCATGAATGGGGCGCTTGAGATCAACAGTATCAACGTTATGGATTACCTTCTGCAGCTTTCTGAAAGGTCAGACAAATACGGAGCTTAGATAATGGCTTATTAACCATAAACATAGATATGTTTAAATATCTTGTAGGGAATATGTGTCCGACATGAGTATGACTCTGAAGAGATCCAGGATCAGGACCATTAAAGATTCCTGGAGAGACTGGACAATTTACCGAACAATGAAGAAAAATGAGAGTATGAAGTCCATGATATACTCCCAGCCAAAGGGCATATTTTATGGGATAATATTTTCTCTGATCATGTGGTGGATACCCATTGCAGGTCCAGCAGCGGCAGGATACATAGCCGGGAGAACATCTGGAACGCCTTCCAAGGCAGTTATATCAACACTTGTAGCCACTTCGATCCTTATGATTCTCACAATGATGTTCCTTCCCTTCAGAACTGGTGTCCTAAGTTCAGTGGGCACCTACCTCAGTTCAGGGGTTATTGCGGTTTCAGGATCAAAACTGGTAGCATATTCCGGTTTCATTACTGATCTCTATACCTCATATGGAATACTCAAGACACTCACCATAATAATGCCCGGTTCCCTCATAATATTGAATGTTTTCGGATACGCGGGAGGCTTCATGTCGCAGATAAAAAGACAGGAAGAAAATTACGCCGCAGGGTATCTTAAGAACAGTGTTGGAACCTCCGTCGCAAACAGGGGCAGATCCTCGAACCCAGATGAAAGGAAAATAATTAGAGAATTCAAGGATGCTAGGAATGATAGTGAAGATGGTGTTGGGGACTGGACCTACCTCTGAAGTGAAATGAATATTTCAAATACGTGATTAGATTTCTGTTACCATGATCGATGTCAAGAAACTCAGGGAAAATCCTGAGATTTATTACAAGGCAGCCGAGAACAGGTTTTATGGTAAGGAATTCATTGACCGTTTTTTTGAACTTGACGGGAAATGGCGTGAGAATCTCAAGCAGATTAACGACCTAAAGCATGAGAAGAACATTGCCACTGGAGAGATTTCAAAAAAAATAAAGGAGAAACAGGATATTGAACCGATCAGGGAAAAAGTCAAGGACCTGAATTCAAAAATAGACAGCCTTGAAGCAGATCAGAAGGACATAGAGACAGAACGGAACAGGGCTGTTTATGCCATACCCAATCTTCTGCATGAAACTGTTCCCATATGCAAGGGAGATGAAAATAACAGAGTCGTTAAAACTTGGGGAGTGGCAAAGGTTTTCAGGGATGATGTGCCAGAGTACAGGAAAGCCACCGATAATACGGGTCAGTATATCATAGCAGAAGAGAGACCAATGAGCCATGTGGACCTGGCGGATAAACTGAGGCTTGTCGATCTTGAAAGAGCTGGAAAAGTGGCTGGAGCAAGATTCTATTATCTGAAGAACAGACTTCTTAAACTTGAGATGGCGCTGGAGAACTTTGCTGTTGATTTTCTTTCAGAAAGGGGGTTTTCTGTTGTGGAACCACCCTATATGCTTAATTACCAGTCCATGTCAGGATCAACAGACATGGAAACTTTCAGGGACACCCTTTACAAAATAGAAGGTGAAGATCTCTACCTCATCTCCACTTCAGAACATGCAATAGCATCCATGCTCAGAAGCGAGATCCTTGAAGAGAGCGAACTCCCCCTGAGAATAGCTGGTTTTTCCCCATGTTTCAGAAAGGAAGCAGGTGCCCATGGAAAGGACACAAAGGGTATCTTCAGGGTTCACCAGTTCAATAAAATAGAACAGTTCATCTTCTGCAGGGAAGAGGACTCCTGGGATTTTCTTGAGGAACTGCTCAAGAATTCAGAGGAGATATTCCAGAGGTTGAACATACCCTACAGGGTTGTTAATGTGTGCTCAGGAGAGCTTGGATCGCTGGCTGCTAAGAAATACGACATTGAGGCTTGGTTTGGATCGCAGGGAAAGTTCAGGGAAGTTGTGTCGGCTTCAAATGACACAGATTACCAGGCCAGATCACTTGACATAAGGTACAGAACAAAAGACGGTAACCTTACCCCCCATACCCTTAATTCCACTGCAATAGCAACTACAAGGGTGCTGGTGGCAATAATGGAAAACAACCAGACTGAAGATGGTGAGGGAATAATGGTACCTGAAGCCCTGGTACCTTATACAGGGTTTGATATCATATCCGCAGACTGACACCTGGTCATGCTGATCTCTCTGAGTAAGCTATCTTTGCAGCCATGGGCGAGTATTTTTTCCATCTGTCAACCAGAGGTATGAATTCTTCCGATACCCTGTCCATTAAATTAAGGTATTGAAGTATTCCAAGCACAGCCTGGTCCGCGTCCCTGACTGCACTTATGAGGTCCCTGTTTCCGTTGGTGGAATCCCCCCCAGAGAAAAGACCCGGTATTGAGGTCATGCCATTGGGGTTTACAATGGGCTGCCCCTGGGGAGTTAACCTGAGTTTCCTGAGATATTCCTCCTCCATAAAGGTATAGTCGTTTTCCTGTCCTGTTGCCTCTATAACATAATCGGCATCAATTATCTGGACCTTATCCTTGTTTGGAACTGGTTTTGCTCTTCCCTTGCCGTCTGAAACCATATCGTTCTGCCAGTATTTTACAGCTACAACCCTGTTGCCTTTCTTTACGTACTCGAAGGGGGTTACTTCCCAGACATAGTGCACGCCCTCCTCATCAGCCTCTTCCATCTCCTCCTCTGCGTTCATGGATGGATATCCAGGTCTGTCGACTTCTCTTCTACGGTAGAAGATGTAAGAATTCTGAGCTCCAAACCTAAGAGCGGTCCTGGATGAATCGTTGGCTGTGAATCCTCCCCCTATAATCACTACATTCTTTCCAACATCGATTCTTTCACCAAAACTTGATCTCCTCAGAAATTCTGTTGCGTGAACAACGTTCTCCGCATCACTTCCCGGTGTGCCGGTCATTCTTGGTTTCTGGTTTCCCACAGACATGAACACGGCGTCATAGCTGTTCATCAATTCCTTGAATGACACATCCTTTCCGACTTTCGTGTTCAGACGGACCTCGACTCCCTGTGAGAGAATGTACCCTATCTCCTTGTCAAGAACATCCTGTGGTAGCCTGTATCTTGGAATACCGGTTTTCATGAAACCTCCCAGAGCAGGCAGTTTTTCGTAAATTGTGACTTTTACTCCCTGTATGGAGAGATAATAAGCAGCTGTGAGCCCAGCTGGACCGCCACCTATAATAGCAACTTTTTTTCCAACAAATTTCTTCTTGGGAACGTTTATTATGCTTGAATAATCATCAAATTTATCTGCAGCGTATCTCTTCAGGTGCCTTATTGCAATGGGTCCGCCTGTGTCGTAAAGAACACAGATGTCTTCACACATATGTGTACACACGCGACCTATAATCGCCGGAAATGGAAGGTTCTCAAATACAATCCTCACTGTCTGTGCCGGATCTCCTACAGCTGTGCTTTTAATATAACCTCCAATATCCAGGCTGGCGGGACATGACTGTGTGCATATGTTACAGCCTATGCAACGACTCGCTTCTGCTACGGCCGAACTGTCTGAATATTCTTCCAGAGGCTCTATTGTAAAACCCTGAAGCCTCTTCTTGGGATCAGCATGGTTTATTTTAACGCGTTCAAAGCTAAGCATTTTGCGTACCCTTACCTCTTAATAACTGCAAGAGTTATAAACATTTTTTAGTTCAGAATTATAAAATATGGCGCTTGGGGCATTTCTTTTAACTCCTGACGGGTTATTTTGTCTTCCATGCCATTCTGACTGCAGATCTTCTATCAAACAGCATTGGTGCCAGCTTAGCGTATATAACATAGTGATCTGATGAGACATCTTCCCTGATCTTCCTTATTTCAGGGAAGGTCTTTATGAATACCCTGAAAGATCCTCTAGCCAGAACCAGAAACTGATCCTCCTTTATCAATGGTGTAACGTGGATTCCTTCCACCAGTTCCCTGACCATTTCCATTTCGGTCTGACCTGTGGATTCAACCTCTCTCAAAAGCAGTTCATATGCAGATGATGACATAAGCAATTCCGGTTTCTCACTGTAACCTGAATCAGAAAGGAACTCTATGGCCTTCACAATATCTTTTGCGACATTTCCGGATTTGGACCAGTCGCCCGGCTTCATGTCAGTGGCCCTCTTTATCAGTGACAGTTCGTGGTCTGCCATGACTATTTTATTGACGGTGGCATAGAATCTTCTCAGGCCAGTTTCCTCCTCCATTTTTTTATACTGGCTGTCGCCGTGTTTGTGAACATCGTATTCCACTGTAACCTGTGAAAGAGGAATTATTTTCTGATTGTCTTCAGGCAGAGGCAACCCATCCTGAGACCATCTGATTTCATCGACACTGGTTAAATAGTGGATCTTAAATGGTTTCAAATCGGTTTCACCTTTCTCCTCTGATCCGTGGAATTCTTTATTAGGGGCGTCCATTGGAAACTCCTTATGCTTGCCCAGTAGATCTGAAGCCTCTTTCCACCCTCCACTGATTTTTTCAAAATCCTCAGGGACGTACTCATACATGAGCCTCATGAATTCTCCGAAATGAGTAACTTCCTCTTTTGCAATATCTTCATGTACTTTCTTGAATGATCCTTCAGGCATGAGTTTCGACTGCTGTAGATAAAAATTAATTGCATCCAGTTCTGCAGCAAGTGCAAGCCTGATTGACCTTGAAATTTCCTCATTGTCTAGCGTTTTTGTCCTTTCCAGTTCGGACGGGTCTTTTGAAAACATAAATGGTTATTACCAATAACTACTTAAATATTGAAGATAAATAATTATGATTCCCGTAAGATCAGAAATGAACAAAAACCGGAACAACAAGCATTGCAAAGAGGAGATCAAAGAGTACAATGCAGCTCAGAAGTATGTAAAGCCAGTTCTTTTCAATGTAGAATGACATAAGTGCAGTTACCACCACAGTGATGGGTGTGAATATGAGAATCCATAGTCCCAGAGTTACGAAATAAACACCATCCAGTGTCACAATTCCGTGCGGTATATTCCCCAGAGGTATGAGGTTGGAACTAAGCGTTGCACTGCGATTGTAGTAGTTTGATAGATATTTTATAGATTCCCCGTCTGACCCTCCCTTTATAAATATTATGACTATTCCTGCTATGATCAGGGTGATACTTGTAATTACCCCTGCCTTCAGAATCCAGCTGGTCACCAGGTCTCTATTGAAGTCTTTCATGTTTCCCCTCCCTCAAATTTTTAACATACAGAGCGATTATCATAACGAACGCCAGAACCACTGATATGATGAACTGGTATAATGTGTGTATAGGTAACAAATGTACAAGGTAAAACCCTTTCTGAACCATTTCAATCCCAAGGAACGACAGAATTCCGAAAAATATCCAGCGGATGTTTTTGTTTGTTATCCTGACCAGTATTTTTGCACCGAAAAACGCCCCAATCAGGACACCTATGGCAGTGGCTGCGGCCAGGAAAATCTGTATGAACCCATTATACCAGTATATTGAGCTGCCAGTGGCAGCTGTGATACCAATCATGAAGTTACTTGTGGTCGTAGTAACCTTCATTGGGAGATTCATGGCCCAGTCCATCCCAAGAACCTTCAGTGCGCCACTTCCTATTCCAAGTAATCCAGACATAACGCCTGCAAAGAACATTACAATTTCCCCAAGCCACCATCTGACCCCATTGTACTTCACATCCTTTTTCAGTTTTGCGTCATGGTACTGTCCGGAGAGCTGGAATAACCTGGTTGACCAGTCCGGTTCTTTATGGATTGGTTCTTCATATTTCCCCCTTTTAACAGTTGGAATGAGAGATGTCAAAAGCACGATTCCAAATATAATGTAAATTACCCATGACAGATTATCCTTGTCCAGGAATACAACGGTAATGGATCCAACAATAGCTCCAAGAGTTGTTGCAACCTCAAGCCCGACACCAATCTTTATGTTTGCGATTTTTTCCTTGGTATAGGCACTCGCAGAACCAGCTGATGTAGCAATGGTCGATATCAGGCTTGCACCAGTGGCGAAGATAATAGGCACACCGTAAAAAAGAGTTAGCAGCGGAACCAGTACAGTGCCACCTCCCAGTCCTGTCAAGGAACCAAGAAGCCCTGCAAAAATTCCCCCAAAAACTATCTCTATGAATCTTAACAGGATTAGTAATACTGCAGACATGTTACCGTGTGGAATTGCAGGAATATATAAATTAATGATGGATGGATTTTACCAATTGTGGACATATTACCAATTAAGTTTTCGCTTTTGCAACACGAATGTATATATATTTTTTAACGATTTGAATGCTGGTTCCAATGTCTCAGGATATTTCAAAATTAAGGTTTGGTGACGAATTGCTCAAGCGTGGCTTTGCCAAGATGACCAAGGGTGGTGTTATAATGGATGTGACCACTGCAGAGCAGGCAAAAATAGCCGAACAGGCGGGTTCGGTTGCAGTGATGGCTCTGGAGAGAGTCCCTGCAGATATAAGGGCTGCTGGAGGGGTGGCGAGAATGGCAGATCCGAAGAAAATCCGCGAAATTATGGAGGCTGTGAGCATCCCTGTTATGGCGAAAGTTAGGATTGGTCACATCACTGAGGGTTATGTGCTCCAGGAACTGGGAGTTGACATGCTTGACGAAAGTGAAGTTCTCACCCCGGCAGATCCTTTTTTCCATATTTTCAAAAACGAATACAAAGTTCCGGTTGTATGTGGAGCCAGGACTCTTCCTGAAGCAGCCAGGAGAATTTTTGAAGGGGCCGCAATGATCAGGACGAAGGGTGAAGCCGGTACAGGCAATGTAATAGAAGCGGTGAGGCACATAAGGATGGTGAATGAAGGAATTAAAACTTTGAAAAGACTTAATGATGAAGAGATCAAAAGAGCTGCCGCCAACATGTCCCTAAGCTATTCTGTCCTGAGAAAGGAAACTTCCCAGAGCCTGTTTCAAGATGAAAAATTTCTCCCGGATGATGACCTGTATTATGGTATTTCCCAGGACAAAATAATATCCGAAATTACAAAGATTTTAAAGGAAATCAAAAAAATTGGGCGGCTTCCGGTAGTTAATTTTGCAGCAGGTGGAGTGGCTACCCCTGCCGATGGGGCACTGATGATGAAACTTGGTATGGATGGAGTGTTTGTTGGAAGTGGCATATTCAAGTCTCCGGATCCTAAAAAAATGGCATCTTCAGTGGTGGAAGCTGTAGAGAACTTTGAAGATTACAAGATCATTGGAAATGTTTCCAGCGGGATCACTGGAATGGCAGGTACTGATATTGAATCCATTCCAGCGGGATCAAGACTTCAAGAAAGAGGATGGTAGAAGAACATAACCTTTATTTTTGCATTTTCCATAATTCTTGGACTTATAATCCTGTTCATTGTTTCACAGGTCCTTAAAATATTTGACCTGAAAGGCAGTCTTGCTGCTCTAATAGTGGGTCTGATCATAGTATTTTTTGGTTCGCTTCAGTGGCTTATACTACTCATAATATTTGCAGTAACGTCGCATTTTGCAACAAAATCCATGTTTGAGATGAAAAAGGCAAAGAAACTCCAGGAAGGAGAGCAGGGAGAAAGATCTACCTCAAATGTACTTTATGCTGGTGTAATCGGCCTTGCTCTTGCATGCATAAATTTTGCACACAACCTGCTGCATTCTGCATCTTTTGATTTTTTCGAGCTATTCGCAATATCGTTTTCAGTGATCAATTCGGATACCTTTGCATCAGAGCTTGGAGTTGTGGACAAAAATGTCTTTATGATAACTACTTTCAGAAGAACAACTCCTGGCATCAACGGCGGCGTTTCCTTAACTGGAGAGATCGCTGCATTGTTTGGATCACTCATCATAGGAGTTTCTTACAGTATCCTTGCACTTGGAACGTTGAAAATTTTACCCATAGCTTTTGTAACAGGAATGGGTTTTCTGGGTTGCCAGATTGATAGTGTCCTGGGCGCGTTGTTTGAAAATTACGGTAAAATGTCCAAGGGCCAGGTGAATTTTTTTGCCTCTTTTATTTCCGTTGTAGTCTCTGCCATATTGCTTCTTTGATTTTTTGACTTGTAATTAGTTGCACTGATTCAATGTGAATCACGCCTTTTTTGTTATTGGGAAAGTGAGAAGTGCTTGAAATACGTGTTACTGTTTCTAAAACCCATTA
>JAJZKL010000017.1 GCA_021804185.1 Thermoplasmata archaeon
AGAAAGAAGATGGATCAGGCTTCCTTATTGTCACTCACATTATTGATGACATTTACCCCATTGCAGATCGTACATATCTGATGCATTCGGGAAGTATAAAGCTCATATCAGACACAGGAAATGGTAATTCCGGAAATAAGATTTATACAGTTGCTATCAGGACCAGTGATTTGGAGGGAATCATGAAATCCCTTAGTCAATTTAATCCTGTTCAGTCCGGACAGGAAATTATACTCAAGGGAGTTGATGTGTATAGTATAATTGGCCATCTATCTGAAAAGCAGGTGAAATCCATAATGAGCATAAGAAAATTCACGGAGATGCCTTCTTGAAACATATTTTTAATGACCGTAACAAAGCGTATATTGAGGTTATCTCGTCCATTGTTGACCCGCTATATTCCAGAGAGATAATTTTTGTCATTTTCGTTCTCCTGACAACTTACGCTTATTTCTCTACCACGTCGCATACGGGATTAATAGTCACCCCTTCTGACGTCATGATCCCGATAACTTTTCCGCTTTTTACTGTTCTTCTTATATACTCCGGAGTTGTTGCTGGCAACCTTGGCAATTTCATTGGAAAAGGTGCGGAGGCATTTTTCCTGACCTCCCCTGTAAGCAGATTCAGGTTTTATCTCAGTGTTTGGCTATCTGCAATTGTTTTTTCATTCCTTCTATACGGCTTGTATACTGTTCTGCTGATACATCTCTTGACTTTTACATTGTTTTCTTTTTATGCCAGAATAGTTCTGCTGGTAACATTATCTTCCCTAGCACTTTATACATCCACTGGCATGCTTATATCAGCCATAACAAGAAATTCAGCATTTTCCTTAGCAGTTGTGCTTGTTTTTTTCTTTGGTCTCTCAATTTACTCTTCAACTATCTTTCCAAATTCTCCCTTTGGTGATTCCTTTGTTTCCGGAATAATGTTCTTTAGCGAGTACTCATCAGAAACAGGCATTGCATTATGGCCTTCCATAATTATTATTCTGTTATCAATTGTTATTTTTCTCTCTAGCTATTTAATATCAAAGAACAGGGATCAGAGGAGTGGTAGGAGTGCTTAGAAAGAATTATATAAAATCAGTACTCATTCTTCTTGCTTTTTTTGTTCTTTTTTCGATGCTTTACGCAGGTTCCCAGAACAACGTGTTTGCTCAGGGATCTATGGGACAGAAGCAATTTACGGACTTTACATCGTACTCCAGCGGATTAAACCTTTCAATATACATAGACTATGATATACCATCCCATATTGCTTCAAATGTGACAATAGTCACAGGAATTGAGATATACAGGGATATGCCCTCGAATCATTCCTTGCTCATCCTGAATTATAGCACAAGATCTAACATGGAACTGGTGGAAAGATCTGTTCCGTCGGATCCGGGCAATTATTCGATTGTACTGTCAACATCGGTTATTGGAAACAACCATTCTAAATCTGAGGTTTTAATGCTCCCACCTAATGCTACATCACTGTATGTGTCCGTAAACATGCCCAGGTCAATGATTTTTATGTATCCCATGATCGCCTTTGGAATAATGACTGCGGCTATGATCCCTGTCACAATCCGGTTTGGCAAATCCATGTTTGGAATCTGATCATTTTTTAAGCGGATTGCTTTCAATTCCCTTGGTTTTCAGAGACATACTCCACCGCCATCACAGACTGCGCTTCCTGCTTAATTGACTGGATGAGCCCCTCTGTGGAAGGCTGGACTCCAGTCTCTAAGGCCTTGAATACAGAAGTGCTCCCCCAACTTTGCGTCCATTAACTGGATAAACAATTTCCCCACGTAATACAATTCCCATACAAAAATGAAAACAAAGGCATAACAGATTCCAGAAGGTTTCTTTTGATTCAATAGGTTTGGTTATTGGTTCGGGGACACCATATGGAATAATGCCGGTTACAAAGAGAAAAACCATGGAGAATATAGCCGGTATGTTTAATCGGTTGCAAAACAAGTAAAAGTGAAATTGAATAAAATAATCAGTACTTATTTTTAGGAGACCACATTTCTAATGGAAATAGAGACAAATGAAAGAAATTTTGGTCGAATATTTTAACCTCAGATAGCCTTGTACCTCTTCAGTGAAACCTCGTATATGTCCCCTTCAGAACCAAGAGTATTCAGGAGTTCGTCAACCTTGTTCTGATCTATTCCAAGGTTGGATGACGCAATTACCAGGTCTTCATACCTGCATCCCTTGCCATCCGTATCGTTGTTCTTTACATAGTCAAGCACTACCTGCTTGAACTCCGTCTCATGGCTCTCTGGTCTTTTGGCAGATGACGAGAGTATAAGCTGCTCAAAGTTCTGGAAATCATACTCCGGGTATTTCTCCCTTGCCCTTATGGCACTCTGCGCCTCCTCTTTCGTGTATCCTAGCTGCGTGAGGCTCTTTTCATTGCTTTCCGGGTTTTTCAGTGCTTCCCTGATTGCGTACAGTTTTCTTCTTGCAATGTATTTTGTCTTGAGATTCCAGAAATCAACTGTCTCCTGAGAAGTTTTTCCAGTAAATTCCGGATTTATGTTGAAGTACATTGCACCTTCGGCTGTCTTGAAGGGGTTTATCCTGCCCATTATGAAAACTGTATCGTTCACCTCAAGTGAATCTATCTCAGCTTTCTGTTCCTGCCTGAACTCGCTCTGGAAAACACTCACGTAGAAGGACCCGACAGCATCCGATACTGTGATCTTTGTGAGGTTCTCATCCGGGAACTTCTGGGTAACGGTTCCTGTCAGCATCACCCTTTTCACCCTGGTTCCAAGTGGAGTCACGACATAGGGTTTTCCTTTCTCTTCCGGTTCCAGTTCCTCAATGATCTTGCAGTCCTTAAGCTCCCGTGAGAATATCCATTTTGAAGGTTCTCTTTTCTGCATCATGCAAACTCAGCCTCCATCTGCCTGTCCAGTTCCGATATTACTGCCTCATTTACCGGATTCATGCTTCTTATTCGGAAACTGAGACCATTCTGGCCGTTCCGGAAATCTCCAGTTGCAAGAAATGCATGTCCCTGTATTGCTGCCTGAAGCTTCTGGAAAATCTCCTTCTTGTTGAGTTTTACATTATTTATCGTGAGTTCCTCCTCCTTCATTCCAATAAGTGGCAGAAGGGCCTCCTTGCCAGCTGTCGACTGCACATAAGAAGTCCCGTCGTCAAGCGTGAAATATGAGAAGATATCAAGAACCTGTGGAGCAGTGGGATGATCGGGGCACCTGAGATCATCGATCCTTTTCCTGCATTCTGAGCACCTGGTCAGGATTCCACTTTTTTCACCGAAACTTACGGCAAAGGCCGCTACTCTTATGCCACCAACTGGGGAGTTGATATCCTCTATGTTTGATATCTTTCTCTCACCTATGACTGAATTCGATTCCTGGACCTTAGTCCTGTCCCCTATGGATACCCTGAGTCTTGAATTGTATTCTGAAACTCTTGCACCCTCGATCTTTACGACCTTGCCTTCCTGCAGTTTCTGCCCGAATGATGTCATCTGGATCTGGCCCGTATCGTCCTCGACCGTTGTGCTGTAAAGCAGCTTTTCTTCCCCGTCCTTCTGGTATTTCCTTTCATTGACCTGCCCTATTCTACCCTCGATTGATACAAACGGATCGTTTATGTTTAGATTCCTTATCTTGTAGTCCCTGTAATTCCTTTTAACCTCCATTGTATCTTCGGTCTTCAGGATGACCTCAGTCCTGGAATCTATGTTAAGCCTGAGTTTCTCATTATATTCCCTGACGCTGCAGAATTTTATTTCCACAACATCACCGGGGCGTATTGTGTTAGGGAAAGCCCATGCCGTGAATGGTATAGTTCCGGTCTCATCCCCAATCAGCCCGTAATAGTAAACAGATTCTCCCCTTTCGTTCTTTATGTCTTTCTTGTCCACTGACAGTATTTTTCCTTTTATGGAAATATCCTTTGAATCCTTCTCAATGTCCTTGATCTTTATATTTGCCATGATTCAGTCTCCATCAGGCATACATGCCTGTACTTGTTCCCCCTTTCTTCCCTGTAAATCTGTTCATTACCTGTTCGGCTTCCTCCTTACTCAATCCGACCTTTGTTATCAGGTAATTTTTGACATCCTCCGGGCTCTTTCCCTGGGCAAGCATTTCCTGAACCATCATGATCATCCGTTCGGCTATGCTCTGATTGAACTGGTCCTCCAGTTTGAGTGTCCTTACAAGGACGTATATAGACGACAGGAGAATATTCAGCGCATCCTCCAGTTCTTCCTTGGTGAAACTTGAAGTCTCGAAATCCGTCCTCAAGACTATCTCCTCGTTTATCCCGTCAATCATGAACTTCACCAGATCTATCTGCTTGTTCAGTATAAGGAGTGATCTGTAGGTTGCAAGCCTTGGCTGATTTTCCATAACGGCAGTTTCTATTCCTGTTTTCAGGAATATTTCCAGGTAATTACCAAAATATGCCATGTAAATCCTGAAGGGCAGTTTTTCATTCATCAGGATCATGTAGTTCTCCCCCTCGTCGATCTGCCATTTCATCCCTACAAGGCTTTTGGAGTCATCAGTTCCATTTTCAAGCCATGATTTTATATCGTTTTTGTCTACCATAAATACTATATCACTATACATTAAGCCAATATATTTCTTTTTGATTCCCCGTTCATATGGGCGGATCGATATAATCACCTGAATGAATGGCGAGTCCTGTTGGCGTAGAGAAGATCATGATCCCGGTTCGCCTGGAATAAACCCATTCAATGTAAATACTCAAAAAACATTCACCCGTGAGGTCCAGTTCAAGTGGCGGTTTCGAGGGGAATTTCAGGATTTTCCATCATGCTTTCAAGGGTATTTTATTCCCTGAACTGGTTCAACATATCCCCGGCACTGGTCCCAATAGGACAAACCTTTGGCGTCAATCTTGGCGAGACCGGCCTTCTTCTTTCATCATTCCTCATTGGTGCAGGTATATTCCAGCTACCTGCAGGTGTCATATCTTCAAGGATTGGTGCAAAGAGGACAGCCATGACAGGCATTTTCATAATGTCGTTTGCCGTAATCGGGTGTGCATATTCTCCCAGCTTCATCATCCTGGTCATTCTCAGGTTTGCTGTTGGAGTTGGAGCTGCACTTTATTTTTCAACTGCCATAGGGATACTTGGTGAGCTGTACTCAGCAAAACTGACCGCAATGATAGGCATCTACAACTCGTCCTACAACATAGGAGCAGGGGCTGGCATAATCCTTTTCACTCCCATAGTGGAAATATATGGCTGGAGATCTGACTTCCTGATCTCGGGCATTGCCATGCTGATTGTTACAGTTTTCACATTCATTGTCCTGCCTGCATCAAAAAGATACACAAAGATACAGTTCTCCGCGTTGAAGGAGAGGATCCTCAACCGGAAGATATGGATTGTGGCTATTGGTTTTGTTGGACTGTGGGCCCTCAACTATACTTTCCCGGAATATTTCTCAACATATGCTCAGAGCACAGGCATACAGGACTACATAGCAGGAATCATGGGTGGCATGATCCTGATGTTCGGGATTGCGGGGGGGGTCATATCCGGACTGGTTAAAAAATTCAATGTTATCAGGATATCAATTGTTGCAAGCATACTCATAGGAATAGCCATCATCATAATTCCCTTCACAGGGTATTATGGCCTGTGGATTATCATTGCCTTTGAAGGAATGTTTGCAACCCTCGTAATATCTCTTGAATACGCAGTTGTGGCGAGAATAGAGACAGATAAAACATACATTGCCCTGAGCCTTGGGCTCATAAATTCCATCCAGATCGGAATAGGATCCACGGTTCCATACATATTCGGGTTTATACAGGCGTATGGCTACATCTATTCATGGATATTCCTGGGACTTCTTTCGATCATCACCCTGGTGGCATTCCTCAGGAGCTCTGTCAGGAAAGAGCTTGAAATATCGGTTGCCTAGACTTCAGCGTAATTCCGGTTTCAGCACGCCCGTCGGAAGGCACATGCTAACCACGAAGTTGGGCTCGTCCACGATCTCGGATATTCTGAGGTCACCGGCGACACTGCAAAGTATGTAAGCCTCTTCCGGCTTGAATCCGGAAAGTGAAAGCTGCTGGATCATGTTCTCTGCAGCTTTAACAGATGCCTGGTGCAGGTCAGAATCTATTCCCATGGCGCACATCAGGCTTCCCGATTCCTGGTTCCTCGAATATACCACCGGATCCAGTGTCTGCCTTCCCTTTATAATTCTAACCTTTAACCTGACTGTGGCTGAGATCTCTATGGCAGTTCCGCATATCTCACCGTCTCCCTGCGATGCGTGAGGATCTGAAATTGAGAGCATTGCTCCGTCTATGTTAACCGGAAGTAGAATTCTGGCACCACTGCAGTTCATCTTGTTGTCCATGTTCCCCCCGAACCTCTGGGGAGGGATCATTCCAAAACTCCCTTTTTCAGGAGCGGTCCCTATAATACCAAGAAATGGCCTGACTGGTATGGTAACATCCTTCAGGAAATCTGACGAAGATTTTGCCACACCGCCGGAAATATCCCATATTACCAGTGATTCAGGAAACCTGTTCTTGAGAAGACCGAAATCGTTCATTATTGCAGTCCAACCCCACGAATCTGGGGATATATCCACTATTGTCACTTCAAGTGTGTCCCCTTTCCTGGATCCGGCAACTTCTATGGCCCCAACGGCAGCATCGAATTTGCTGCTGTCGATTGCCCCAAGGTCACTGAGTTCCGATTCCCTTTTGATCTGCATTGTGGAGGAATCCGGCACTATAACCTCAAGGAGTTCACCAGGTTCAATCCGGATTACGGGTTTTACTTCAGGGGACCACTTAAAGTGAAGGTTTTTCTCGTTGCGTCCATCCAGTGTTTTCATGGATGAGAATTGACAAGAATGGATTTAGATATTGCTGTATGATTGTTTCTTGAATGGAAAGTCTGATCCGACCTGACTTATGCTCATGATATGCGGTTGGATTGTGTTCTGTCTTCAAAATTTATGGGACATTTACTCCATCACTGACATGATATGCCGGAATGTTCTCATTTGGATTTCTTTACCAGACTCAGAAAAAGTGATTTATTCTCCTGCACTCCTTTTTTTCTGGACGCTACACGCCTATGCTGCCAGGCTATCTGCATTGCCTCCCCTATGATCAGGCCAGTGGCAAACCCCAGCAGTACCGAAAAGAAAGAATCGTCATACCCAGGGAAGTAGAAAATAATAACCATTCTTCCTATGAAAGCAATGGACCAAACCCCGATTACCCAGAGTGGCCTCTTGTAATATGGAAGGTCGTTCCTGGTGAAGAATGTAACACCTTTTCCAGTATGAATTGAAATGTACATTCCAAACAGAAATGCCAGGATTACAAAAATTGTGCTTAAGAGGCTTATTCCGTAATCTGCTGCTATTGTGAATATTATGTAAAGCAGCGGACCTACAACGAGGCTTCTTCCCGTGAACCTCCCCCCATGAAGGGCCCTTACAATTTTCCTCGAGAGGAATATAACAACTATTGCAAGGAATGATACCAGCTTATGCGACAGGACCTGGGCATAAACCGAGTTGTATATACTTTCACCTGTTTCGAAGATCCTGAACAATGAATCTGCCCCGCAGTGACTATCATCCGGAACAGTTATTAAAATTTCTTACTGATCTTCCCTTTTGAATAATTTTACGCTCATTTTTATTGTGATATGGTTCCTGCTTTTCTTTCGTTCCTGAATGACAAGCCATATTTCACTATATAGATAACTGGAAGCAGATAGAACCCCAGGATCATTGTGATATCCGCCTCGCTCAAGGGCATTGTGCTGCCAAATTCCTTCAGGGCCGTTATATGCGCAGGATTTGTAGAGACCGCCATTGCTACAAAGCCAAGTATGAAACCCAACAACTGCGCCTTTTTGTTTCCAATCAGCACAAGATAAGCAACAAGTATTATAACGACCACAGATGCATATGTTGCAATTGTGAGCCATAATGGAACAAGTCCGTTTACCCTCAATATGTAGCTACCAATAATCATTACAACTGCATCCGCAAACAGCAGAAGCGAAAGGAAAGTGTTGCTTTTCAACATTTTTGGATATATTTGACCGATATAACTCTTGCCCATGTTTCTGCTTGTGGGATCAAAATTTGTAGAGTGTTGGCAATAATTCATTTTTAACGAATTTAATCACATTCTCTTCGTGCTTTGTCATTTCTTCGAAAGCCTTTGATGGATCCCTGTTCATGATTGCCTTGAATACTGACTCGTGCTCCCATGAATCCTCCATAGAAACATCCAGGACGGTAAAAAAAGTGAGCCTTGCTATCTTCAGTTTTCGCCGGATCTCTTTGCTGTATTTTTCCATGTATTTGTTTCCGCTGTTCCTGTCAATAAAATCATGGAACTGCTCGTCGAGATCAACCTTCTTGTATGATTGCACGGAACCCTGCCTGTAGATTGTACTTACATCTGCCATGAATTTCTTAAAATCGGCGAGTTGTTCCCTGCTGATCCTCAATGCACAGAGCCTTGCGTTTTCCGCCTCTATTACTCTCCTTGCTTCGTACAACTCAATGAGATCTTCAGAGGATGCTATGATCTGCCTGTCTTTTCAAGCAGACCTTCCTTGTTGAGGGCAATGAGGCTTTCCCTTATGGGGGTCCTGCTAATTTTTAGCTTGTTGGCTATGACTTCCTCGCTGACGTATTGACCGACCTTCAATTTTCCCTGAGCTATGTTGTTATAAATGTATTCGTACGCACGCGAAGACAGGCTGACTTTTTGTTCCATGGCATTAAATTATTATACACCCGTACTTAAGCTTTCACTTTTACATTATTAAAAAAAATTATTATAAAAATTATAATTTCCTTAATTTTCACGTATCGATCCTACTGGAGGGTGCAATTTTGGCTATTACTATTTACAATCCCAAAAAAATTAACCAAC
>JAJZKL010000018.1 GCA_021804185.1 Thermoplasmata archaeon
AATGGGCAATTCCTTATATTCCAAGAGTAATGCTCACATCGTCATTTCTTGCTCCGAGAAAGAAGAAAATTGAGATCGATAAACCATACATGGTCGATTCTGGTGTTGGAAAGGAGTTTTCTCCATGGACAAAAACACCAAGAATTTCTTTAACGCAATATATTGAGGTGCTGGAAAGACAGCAACCTGAGATTGCATGGACACTGGATTATCCCTGTGAACCAGATCTCAGAAAAAGAAAAGGCTATAACTGTGCCCATGCACAGGATATGACTAACGAAAACACAAGTAGATTGCTTGAGATATTTCCAAACATGGTTAACAGTGTGGTTCAGGGATGGCTGGTAGATGATTATCTTTCCAATCTTGACAAAATTAAGGAATCGGGATTGTTGACAGAGCGTCTTGGCATTGGATCAATCTGTAGGCGGGGGCAGACCACCGAGATAACACGAATAATACGGGAAATAAAAAGGAATGTTCCATCTTGGGTTAAACTACATGGTTTTGGTGTCAAGATATCTGTTCTCCAGACAAACGCCAGATATGATTTATTCAGTGCGGATTCACAGGCCTGGGCAATAGATGCTTTCGGTAAATATGCTAATAATGGAAAAGGTCAGAAGGGTAGAACGAAAAATGAAAAAATACCTTATCTTATAGAATATGTCAATAGAATCGAAAAACTCATAGCTCCAATTCCAAACCAACAATTTTTGGCGGTGATCCCATGACTACTGAAAAACAGCCCCTGATCATATCAAGAGAACCAACGGAAAACGGAATAGAGAGTATCAGCTTTAACCGTAACCCCGATCCCAATGATCCAGAGGACGTGGCACTTCTTGAAAAGGAGTTTCCATACGCTTACCGCCATCTATTAAGGATACTGAACCCCACTCCAGAGGATAGGAAAGAAAGCCTGAGGATAATGAGACGTTTAAGGAAAAGACGCATTCTCCATTATGCACATTATGCATATTTTGCATATATCACGGCTTTTCTTGCATATACGGGATATGTCATAATTTTCGGGAGCAATATAAGAACAATTGCAATAACGGTATGGTTTATACTTTTGTTGTATGTATTTATGTATTTCCTGGAAATATTCGACAGTCAGCACAAAAGAAATTAAAACAATTTCCCCTGTCTTCCAACAAATACTGGCTTGTATTCTTCTGCTACTGGAGGCTTTGGCGGCTGGTTTAACTGTTGCAGATACCGTAGCAAAATTTCCAGATGGGCTTTTGCATTGGCTATGGCCTTGTATCTGGGAGTGCTGGGGTAGTATAGGTTCTCCAGTATGAGGTTTATGTTTGCAATCGCAATCTGTGCGTTTTCTATGGCCCTGCCCGCTGGTATGGTTCCGCCGTTTTTCAGGGTGTTTATGTAGCGGTTGAATATTTCTATCAGCTGGCCCATGGTTCCGCTGTATTCGAGTTGTCTTCGTGATTCCAGATTGCGCATGTGCGGATCATTCTTTTCGTCCGGAAATCTGACCCCATACTGATAGACCACGTAATCAACGTAATTCCGTTCGGCCCGTATGAACTGCTCAATGTCCGATATTACCTGATCCATATTGCCGATTAATATGGCATTGGGAACCCCAGACGAGCTGCTGGCACTCGTCACGGTATCACTGTGGGCCTGGTGAGCCATTTCGGTTGTTGCGGCCTGCATGGCCTCCATCAGTGTGGCATAGGGGGTGTTTGAGATATATCTCCTGCTTTTTTCGTTATCAAGCACCGTGTAATAGTATTTCCCATCATTCAACTGTATATCAAGAACATAGCCTGGAACATTTTTCTGCCATATTCCATTGGCTGTTTCTTCCCATCCTTCTGGAAGTATCTCTTTTGGTATTGGTCTTACACTTGGTATTTTTTCTGTCTGAGTTCCATATATTTCGTCAAGTCTTTTTTTGACATTGTTTGCGGCAAATATGCCAGCTGGATTTAACAGTCTTGTCCATGCCTTTATGCTTGGAGTCCACCTGAAGCCATTGGTCTTTAAAACATTTCTTACCTCCTCAGGCGGTATCCCAGGAAATTTAAACATTACTCTATTCTCATTTGTATTTTCAGTATAAGTGAAATTCTGGTTCTCTACTTTTACAGGCGTTCTGTTTCCCATTGCTTTCAGTTCTTCTATCCTCTGCTTTATCCTTCTCATATTGTTGTTATTGTTGGTTAATTCAAAATCAGGAAAGCCTTTTCTCCCAAGTTCATCACCTTTCAGGAGATCCGCTATCTGTTTATCTGTGAATCCCATTTCCTTAAGCCCTTGTATATTGTTTGCCCTAACATACTGATTGGCTTTTTTCATTCTTTCCTGCATATCCTGTAAACGCCTTAGCCGTTCTTCCAGTAAATGAATGGCCTCAGGATTGTCGCTTGTTATCTTTCCTGCCATGTAATTTTCTGCTTTGTTCGCATAATATTCAGATTTCTTCTGTTCTTCGATGCTTTTCCTGAACTGATTCTGTATTCTTTCCCGTGTGTGTAGATCTGATTTGTAGCTGTAATGGTCTGTCAGAAGCGGTTGTCCCAAAGGTATGATATCTGCCTTTGCTCGTGCAGATTTATAGTATATATCAGAAGCTTTTGCTGCATTTCTTGCTATATTCTGGTATCTTTCCCTTTTCTCCTCAACACGTTCATAGTAATCTTCTCTCCCTCTTGCAGGTGTTGGCATGGGTTCTCCTGATCCAGGAACTATGGGGGTTTCAACGTTTGGGTTTGATTTTGCCTCTAAAGCCGTTCTAAACCATCTGTCATATACATCTGGAGGGGGTGTTTGCCCTTTTTTCTTCCAGTATTCAACCATGAAATTGCCAACATCCTGTGGGCTATACAGCTTGGGACTGGCTATTGCCCCACTTATGGCATCTATCAGGACAAAATACCCAGTTGAGTAGTATATTACATTGAATGGCATAGTTTATTAACGCCTAAACAGATAAAAACCTTTGTAGATAACATTTATAAGTCCACATCTTATCTATGTGATATGTGGATTGGAAAAAAGGATGGTTCAGGGATTGAATGGATGAGCGAGACCGAAAGCTGGGTGAAGTATTCGAGGGATCGTGATAAAAATGGATCAGAAAGCACTCAATAACATCATAGTGAAGCTTGAGCAGGAAATAAGGGACATGCCACTGGATGAGGGCATAACAGTGGTATCGGCAGAGCTTGCCCACATCCTGACTCTCAGCATAAAGCAGAATCAGTTCAAGAGGGAGCGTCTCCATGACTTTTTTGAGGAAATGGAGAACCGGATCATGTCCGCAACACGCCCAACGGAAATAGTGCGACAGAAATAGTTTAAATATCACCATCCTATTTTTAAATCATGAATGGCGGTCTGATTTTTCCAAAAAAGGAGATAACTGTAAGCGTCAGCGTATCATGGGAATGGTATGACGAGAATCAGGGCATAGTGAAGTGGACTTTCCATAACGTTGGAAATTCTGGGGCATCCGGTCTTCTTTTCCGTGTGGACTATCCTTTCGGCAATGCGTTCTGGCCCATATATGAGGACAATCCTGCCTTTGCAACCTCCTTTACCACCATAGCGTCTCCGCTTGTGGACAACGGCACTGAGAATAACTCCCCTCCACTTGCCGTATTCAAGAATCCTGATAATTCCCTGTTTGTTGCCTTTGTCTTCACCCTCCAGCCGGATCAGGAATGGTCTATGCTTGAGGGCGGTTTCTCAGGCGGTATGACTCCAGATATGTATGGTTCCCCCTTGTTCGTTCCTGCACAGAAGATAGGTGTGGAATCCTATATTGTGCAGTGGGATCAGTCCCAATGCCAGGGCTATAACCAACAGTCGGGTTCAAATTTCCCCTGCCCAGTGAATCCCCTCAGCATTACATCTGCCGTGTTCCAGTTGCAGGATCAGATAACTCCCCTGTTCAATGACATATTCTCCACAAAAACGCCCCCGTCATGCCTAAGCATAATAGAGGCGGGAATTGAGAACGCAAGCTTTTCTGAGATACTATCAGGGCTCCAGTGTGCCTTTGGGGACGTGGCTAAGGACCTTGTGGATGTAATCAAGAAGGAAGCCCCATAGGCTATGTTATAGCCTAAATGCCTAAGACATGATTTTGAGCGTAAAATAGAGTTAACTGATTGCGGTGAGCGTTGTTTCAACCTCACCATAGTAATCTTTTGCTTTCAGGACATACTCACCGGGAACACTGAAATAAAGGCGTATATACCAGTCCCCGTTCTTGTCCGCATATAATTCCCTTTCAAGGTGGTTTCCTGAATAAAGGGATATCATGCCCGTTCCTGTGCCCTGTATGGTGCAGGGCTGATCAACCTTAACGGTCTTCGGGGCTTTTATCGTCAGTGGATGGGCTTGAGGTTTTGTTTTCAATGCAGGAGTTATATACTGGTCGTTAAAGTATTTTCCAGTATCGTGTATCTTCTTTACCGCATCGGCTCCATCGGCTATGTTCTTTATGGTATTCAGAACCCCCATTTTACCGCCTCAGCTTCTCCATTATCTCAAGACGCTTTACCATTCTCTTTATTTTTGGATCCGTATCGACAATGATATGCACCCTTCTTGCCTTCTCCCTCTGTGCATTTCCCCTGTTTATGGCACGTGAATCCCTTGCTGTGGCGTCCCAGTTGTGCCCCCAGTATCTACGGTGATACCTGCCGTATTTCCTGAGCATTTCAGGATCATCTACCAGCCTGTTTATCTCATCGATTTCCTTTCTGGGCAATTTTACAACCATTTCAGCGATTTGATTGTGTATTCTGCGAACTGCCATACTTTCCCCCTGTGATTTTATGCTTTCGTTCCTTATAAGTCATGCTGTCAAGGTCATCAGTGGGTATGGGAGTTCCGCATCTACGGCATGCAAATCCCCATGCATTTATCTTGGAATTTATGAGTTTATACAGTATCAGGCCTCCGCAGTCGTTGTGCCATCGGGGGAACTCATGGAACCAGAGATCGAAGAACTTGTATAACCGCTTGGTAAAATACTGGATATAGGAATCGCCCAATGGAGTGGAGAGCATCTGCTTTATCTGCGGCTTCTTTCTCCCCACCATTTCAAGCACATAGTTTGGGTTCACCACATACCGCTGGATGTAGGGCCACCATGTAAGCCCCACTTTTTTTGCTACTTTCTGGTGCTTCTGTATCAGTCCGTATTTCTGAAAAAGCCCAGGAATGGGATCAAAGTATGCGACATACTTCTCATCATTTGTCTCCAGATATTTATAGTAATATTTCAGGGACACCGATAACTCAGAAGGATCAAGGTCAGGCATGATCCACTCCATGATCGCCTGTGCATTCTCCTCTGAGGGAGACATGATATCAAGGACTTTTCCGGTTGCCTGCACGAACTTCTTAAGCTGTGTTTTGGTTACCATTGCCCTCACTCAATTGTGCCAGATGCTCATTCACTGCATCCATGAACCCTTCGGGATCTTCCTGTGCCATTTTTTTGAGGTCATCCTTT
This sequence comes from Thermoplasmata archaeon, assembly GCA_021804185.1. The sequence continues at coordinate 5,504 of JAJZKL010000018.1, forward strand.
GTTGCAGGCTTACCGTCATCGGAGCTGTATATCTCATTCTGCTTACCTACCCAGACCGTGTTGCCATTCGCATCCTGCTTGTCCTCTCCGGTCTCGATGTATTTCATGGCTTCCTCAAGTGCCGGATTGCTTTCAGGTTTCGCTGCTTCTTCTTTTAGCTTTTCTGCTTTTTCAGGAGGGGGGGCTGTATGCACCCTGCTCTCATTGTGCTTTATCTCCACATCAGGTTTCTTTTCTTTCTGTTGCTCCTTTTTGGCTTCCTGCTGTTTCTGCCATGACTCCTCAGTTTCCCTCATGAGTCTTCTTACCATGCCCGGATCGGTGAGGGACAGGTCTTCTAAGTCCTTTCTTGTGATAGGCACTCCATCGCTGTTAGTCCATTTTGTGTCCGTGTAGTCATAGAATGCCCCCTGTTTCTCGTATCCCCTGTTGAGGAAATCCCTAATGTCCTGAGGTATGGGATCAATATGCTGGGTTGGGGTGTTTCTTTGTGGCAACGTTGTGGGCACATCCCCAGGGACATCGTCAGGTATCTCGGAATCTTTGGAAAATACCTCTCTTACGGTGCTTGCCGTCTTTGCCCACTTTGGAATCTTATCTGCGATGGAATCTATTACCTCAAGGGTGCTTGCATCATCCTCTTTGTCCCCTGTTTTCAAGCCAAATGCCTTTGCAATCTGTGCTTTTTTCGCTTCAAGCTCGGTTATCTGCTCTATTATGTCCTTGCTCTTATCCGGACTGGCTTTCAGTGCGGCTATCTGGTCGTTGAGGTCATAAATCATATCCTTGATTGTCTGCTGGAAATGCTCCTCCTCTTTCTTCCGTGCCTTCTCCTTTTCGTCTTTCAGTTCATTCTGCAAGGCCTGAATCTGCTCAAGTATCGGGTTCTTTTCGTCTTTAGGGGATGCCGTCAGAAGCGTTTTCAGGCTGTCAATCTGGCTCTGTATTTTGTCCCATTTCTCCTGTTCTTCTCTGCGTCTTTCCTTTTCCTCCTGCTCCCTTTTCATCTCCTCTATCTGCTTCAAGAGGGGCTCCTGTGATTTCCTGATTATCTCCTCGATGTCTATCTGTGGCTGTTGTGGTGCATCATTTTGCTTCTGTCTGCGTTCCCACCAGTCAAGCAGCATGATGTCCTGTATTGACATTTTGCCTTTGCCCTGTATCTTCTCAAGGATGGTATCCTCGATGTCCTGCTGTCTCAGGTCCTCGATTGTATATTTTGGCTTGCCATTCCCGTTTCCGTTGCTGCCCTTTTTCATCTTGTTTAGCAGATCCTCTTTCGTTATTTTCACATCACTCATTTTCTTCTACCTCCTTTATCTCATTCAGATTTTCCGGTTTATCCTGCTCCAGCTTGTTTACTATTTCCATCTGCAACAGGGTATTTTCATACATCTGTTCAGACAACCTCTCCATGTAGGCTTCTATTGCTTTCTCATAGGCGGTATCTATGGCAATCGCAAGAAATTCCTCCCAGTTCAGGCCCATGATTTCCTGCACATTCCGGAAATATCGCACCTTTGCTGCTGCAAGCACCTGTGAAGCTTTGTAATTGGTTTCAATCTCCTTTGCCACTACTGTCGAGACGCTGTCAGATGCCTTGCTTATGCTCTTTGTTGTGGTCTCAACTTCTATGCTCTTGTATTGCGGTTCTTTCGGCTTCTCCTCTTTTTTCTGTTCCGGAGTTTTCTCATTATTAGAAACTTTATTAGAATCATTTTTTTCATTATCAGAATCCTTTTCCCCGCCCTTGATCTCCTTTGCCTTTGCGGTTATCTCCTTTGCATATTTCTTTTTCCAATTGTAGTAAGTGGGTTGTGATATGCCTACCTGCTCCATTATGGATTCCTTGCTGTCTCCGGTAGCAGAGAGCAAAATGAACTGCTTTATCCGGTTTTCATCCGGCCCTGCTTTTGCCATATTCTATGTTATCTTCATAATATATATATGGGTTTTCAAGTATTAGAATGATAATTAGAATCTATCCTGCCAGAATTCTAATTATGAATGCTTCATTTCAATCCCAGACACCGTAATAGAGCGAATAATAGACGATTCTATTAATGGTTCTCATAATGCACGATAATTAGAAGAAATTGTTAGAATGTATAATATAACGTGCTGCACTGCTTCGGGATTATTATTCGATGCCCTTATTTAGAAAAATAATTAGAAATTATAATTATAATAGAAATTCTAATTATCCTATACCCTACCATGAGGGGCTATATTATCCCTCTTAAGACTTGCAGTTTCTCCAAATTTTATTTCCATGTCTGAGGTTCAGATTTCAATTGTATTATATTATTCTAAAATGCATAGGCGGGATCGTCATCGGTGATTGTTGTCAGAAAAATGACAGACAAATATATATACAACAACGTCATTACATGTTTAGGTGAAAAAATGGAATCAAATGAGGACTATGTTTGTATGGTTTCGGATGAGGGGGGCTTCTTGGTAGTCAACTTCGTTGAGAAGAAAAAACTCCTTCCTAAGGTTATAGAGAAATAAATTCCCCGTCCTCACTACGTGGCGGTAGTGAGCCGATGATGGCAGCTTTGCCGAAACGGGAAAGCCAAGAGGTAAGAAAATGGAATCAAGAAAAAAAGGAAACGTAACGGAACACATCTTCTACTTTGAAGATGATCCGCAGAAACTGTTGTATTATGACAGCAGTGGAAAAGTAAACTGGCTTAGATTTTGCAGCAATCAGTTTGCGTCTGCCAATTTCTCGGCACAGGAGCAGGAACTTCTCAGGAGATACAGGCCTATCGCTGACCATGTTGAACATGGTCTTACCGCTGAGGAGCTGTTATCCTTGTCAACGATAGTAAACAATCCTGACTATTCCGTTGCCCTGAAACTTCCAAAGGAGGAAGAAAAGCAGGAAAACGTGCAAGAGGAAACAAAACAAGAAACCGCCATTGCTCCAAAAACAGAGAGTTCAGTGACTATAAAGAATGGCATAAGCGGTTTCTCCAGAGAGGAAATCGAGCTTATCAAAACCAATTACGCTTATGGGGCAACTGATGCAGAACTAAGGCTATTTCTCTACATCGCACACCTTAGAGGTCTTAACCCCCTGCTTGGCGAGATAAAATGGGTCAGACGCAGGAAATATGACAAAGTAAAGAAGGTGTGGGTTCCCACCTCAAGCATTATCATAGGGATCGATGGTGCAAGACGCAAAGCCCAGGAATCCGGAAAGCTTGACGGAATCGAAGTCAAGGCAATACTGGATGGCAAAAACATTGTCGCTGGGAAATGCACTCTCTGGCTCAAGAACAGTTCACATCCCATAGAAGTTGAAGCCTGCTCACTT
>JAJZKL010000019.1 GCA_021804185.1 Thermoplasmata archaeon
TGCTGCTCTGGGATTACCATTCAAGGGCGGAAAAAATACCTCTGCATCGTGCACTTGGAAAGTCAAAGGGCTATGCTTTGGTTGGCGTATCTATAGGAATGGATTCTGTGGAGAATGTTGCAAAGCGTGCATCTGATGCAAAAAACTCTGGATATCTGAGAGTAAAGATAAAGATAAAGAAGGGAAGGGAACAGGAACTGGTTTCCAGAGTCAGATCTGCCATAGGAGATTTTCCGCTGAGTGTTGACGCGAACACAGATTATCGCATAACTGACCTGGAAACACTCAAGTCCCTTGATGAGTATGGCCTAGTTTACATGGAACAGCCGCTCGAACACACAGATATTGTTGACCATGCCTATCTGGCTAAAAATATCAAAACTCCCATATGCCTGGATGAATCTATTCTTTCTGAGGAGGATGCAAGGAAGGCAATAGATATCGGAGCCTGCAAGGTCATAAACATAAAACCTGGAAGAGTTGGAGGCCTTACAGAATCTGTGAGAATTGCAAAAAAAGCAAGGGAAAAGGGCTGCCATGTATGGGTAGGGGGCATGCTCGAGACAGGCATTGGCAGAGCGTTCAATGTTGCAATGGCATCCAACGATCTTATAGATTATCCTGGCGATACATCACCCAACTCAAGGTATTTCCACAGAGATATTGTTCGGAACCCGTTCACAATGGAAGGAGGGAAAATAAAGCCGAATGACAATCCTGGAACAGGGGCAGATGTGGACAGGGAAGAGCTGGAAAAAGTAACTGTCTGGAAAAAGGATCTGATTTAGGTTACCAGTGCAGCTTCAGCTGCCTGGCTGCCTTTACCTCATCTATCCTCCCGACGCTCAGGTTGACAGGATGGTTTTTCAGGGATTCCTCATCCTGTTTGGAAGCAGCTATGAGCGCATCGGCAAATTGATCCAGATCTCTTTTTGAGACAGTTTCAGTTGGTTCAATCATCATATCCTCATGAACATTCAGAGGGAAGTATACAGTGGGTGCGTGTATGCCAAGATCTATAAGGTACTTTGCCAGATCAAGTGCTCTCTTGCCTGTATTTTCAGTTGTTAGGACAAGTTCATGTTTCTTCAGCCTTCCAAAAGGTATCTTGAAATTATCCTCCAGCCTCTTGACCAGATAGTTCGTATTCAGCACAGCACGAACTGTATTCTCGGTGAGTCCATCAGAGCCGTGGTATGTTATGTATGCCCAGGCACGAAGGATTGTGCTGAATGCACCATAATATGGTGAAACCTTTCCTATGGTGTTCTTAAGATCAAAATTCAGGAAATATTTTCCTTCAGGCGTTTTCTCCACCATTGGTACAGGAAGGAATTCCTTCAGGAATTTTTTAACTCCTACAGGCCCTGAACCTGGCCCTCCTCCTCCATGGGGGGTTGCAAATGTCTTGTGCAGGTTGAAATGCACAACATCAAAGCCCATCAATCCCGGGGAAGTGATGCCCATAATTGCATTGAAATTTGCACCGTCATAATACAGCAATGCCCCAGATTTATGGACAATCTCTGCAATTTCTATGATCCTCTTCTCAAATAGACCAAGTGTATTCGGGTTTGTGATCATGAATGCCGCTGTACGTTCTGATACTGCTGCCTTAAGAGCTTCAAGATCAACAGTCCCATCCGGGGAGGATGGGATTTCCACAACATCAAATCCAGCCATGGCAGCGGATGCAGGGTTTGTCCCATGAGCAGAATCCGGGATAATTATCTCCCTTCTCTTTTCCAGTTCTCCCCTGCTTTCGTGATATTTCCTTATTATCAGTATACCTGTGTATTCTCCATGGGCCCCTGCAAGAGGTTGAAGAGTCACAGCATCCATGTCAGAAAGCTCCGAAAGATAGGTCTGCAATTCATACATAACTCTGAGTGAGCCCTGAATATTGTAATCACCAATCAGAGGGTGAGTCTCTGAAAAATTCTCCATAGATGCGATCCTGTCAGCAAATTTGGGATTGAATTTCATAGTGCATGAACCGAGAGGATAAATGCCAAGATCAACGCCGTAATTCATCTGCGAAAGTCTGGTGAAGTGTCTCACAACATCGTATTCCGCGATTTCAGGAAGATTGACCCTATCTGTTCTTAATTCTTCCGGTATGAGATTTATAATGTTTTCATCCGCATCCGGAACCTTATACCTGTTGTCAGAGTGTATTTCAGAGAGCAGCGGTTCATCATAAGTTGCCTGATGGTATGTCATTGAACCGCCTCCAGAGATTTTGCAAGACTCTCCAGGGATTCAGTTCTAGTCTTCTCTGTTACACTCAAAAAGATGCTTCCTCTCAGCTGTCTGTGCGGATTTTCAATAAGTTTTTCCACAGACAGACCGCCAGCAATGCCGGAATCTGCAAGTTTCTTTTGAAGATCTCCATTTCCGCTATACTTAAGAAGAACATCAGAAAATGGAACCCCTTCTATCTCCCTTTTCAGTGCTTTCGATCTGGAAATCATTTTGATAAGTTTCTGGCTGTTCTCCATGGTCTTCAGGGCAATTTTCCTGAGGCCTGATGGGCCCATGATGCCAAGATATGCAGTTGCAGCCAATGCGAACAGTGCCTGGTTTGTGCAGATATTGCTCATGGCCTTTGACCGCCTTATATGCTGCTCTCTTGTCTGCAAAGTCATTACGAAAGCCCTCTTGCCATGTGTGTCATTTGATTCGCCAATTATTCTCCCAGGGGACTTTCTTGCGAATTCATTCCTGAATGAAAGGATACCGAGAAGAGGCCCTCCAAGATTTCTGTGAAGGCCGAGCTGCTGTCCCTCCATAACATTTATGTCAGAACCTATATCACCAGGTGGTTTCAGTACTCCCAGGGAAATTGGATCGTAATATGTGATCAGCAGGGCTTTTCTTTTAATTTCTGAAATCTTGGCTACATTACTGTCAATATTTCCAAGGGAACTTGGCTCCTCGGCAATTATTGCTGAAGTGTTTTCTTTGACCTTTCCCTGAAGTGACTCAAGATCAATGGTTCCGTCAGTTGGAGATATCCCATACGGAACTATGCGGATGTTAAGACCTGTCAGGTAGCTTTTCAGAACACTAAGCTTGGACCTGTTCATGGTTTCCGGAACAAGTATCTCTGGACCTTCATTGATCCTGTAGGCCATCCTAGCCGCTTCCCCCAGGGCAGTAAAGCCGTCGTACATCGAAGAGTTAGTAACATCCATTCCGGTAAGATCGGATATAATGCTCTGAAATTCGAAAAGAGACTGGAGCATTCCCTGAGACATCTCGGCCTGATAGGGAGTATATGAGGTTAGGAATTCAGATCGCCCTATTATTGAATCAACAGAGGAGGGGATAATTCTGTCATATATTCCATTTCCGAGAAAATTGTGTTCGAAAGCTCTGTTCATGAAAGAAATTTTCTCAGACAGACTGGTAAGCTCAAACTCAGAAATTCCTTTAGGGATCTTAAGTTCTTTTTTCCTTACTTTCTGGGGCACATCTTCAAAAAGTTCATCTGTAGTATGGAAGCCAATCTCCTTCAATAAGGGGGAGTCTTCAATTTCCATGGGAAGAGTGATATGGAAGTTTTCTAAATAGTTACCTGAAAATCTTTCCCAACTATGTACTGTTGGATATGCAGGGTTCACATCACCAAATATAGAATGCCAATTGCTTGCATATTCTGTATATTGAGAAATCATCTTAGATACTGCAAAAACATTTATTCGGTTCTTCAATACTTGGCTGTTGCAATCTGACGCATTAGAATTTGTTGAGTCCGTGGCATATCCCACATTTGGAACTATTCTCCTTGGCGGACTGTCCGACAGCAGAAACAGAATACCCCTTCATACTTCGGCAGGTCTTGCATATACAGGCCTTGACAGCAAAATAGAGACAAGAACTATGATATACATTGTTAAGGGTGAGCCGGTAGGTTATTTCAACAGGCAGAAAATGGAATACTCAGAGGAGTACAGATCTCCATTTGCAGTAATGAAGGAGATGTCTCTCAGTATTCTTGGAAGATTCAACCTTAGCCCTGCAAAAAATTCCCTGTGCTTTGACTCAGAAAACATAGGGATCCTAAGCGGAAGCTCAGATTCAGGCGCTGCAGCTCTTGGAAGGGCCCTGATAGAAATGAATCCTGCAGGCAGTAACATTGATATGGAAAGTTTCGAGAACCGCCTCAGAGTAGTTTCCGAAAGTGTCGGGAGAAGCCTGTATGGGGGATTGACAATTACAGAACGACAGGGAAACAGGTGCTTCACGAGACAGATTCTATCTCCAGAGGCATTCAGTGATTTTGTAGTCCTTGGATGCAGGTTCAACGAAACAAGGAAACCCTCCGATGCAATCCACACAAATATTGTGAAGAGTCCAGAATATGGAGCAAGGGTCAAAAGAACTGCAGAGAAGGCAGTAGAAATGGAAAATCTTGCAAAAATGTCCAAAATTCAGGAGATTTTCGAACTTTCCATGCATGATACTGACGAGTACCACAGATTGATAGAGAGCGTTGGTGTTAAGATAATAAACAGGGGAATGGCCGATCTTATAAACACGGTGAAGCAATACCGCAGGGAAAGTTGGGCTTCATATATCGTCACGGGCGGCACAAACGTCTTTGTGCCAGTACACAGGTCAGAGTACACTTCACTTAAGGAAAGGCTGTCAGGGTTATGCGATGAAATTGTCCCCCTTAAAATTGCGAATGGGGCCAGAATAATAGGAAAATCTTTCTGACATGCCTGGACTGAATATTTACCCGATAAGTATTAAATGAATGAAAGTCATGACTGATCGTGGCGGACAAGAAGAATCAGGGGTTTCAGTCAGGAGCAGGACTGATTAGGTACTTCGATGAAGAGGAGATAAATGGGCCTGCCCTTGACCCTAAACTTATAATTTACATAGGCATCATAATGGCAGTGATTGTAGAACTTGCCAAGATTTTTTGGCCGGTCTGAATTTTAAAATCCTCCAGAACATAAACAGGGACAGAAATTTTTAGTTTACAGTGTTTAGGATAATCTAAAGATTATATCCGGAAACTTAATCCAGGCAAATGGCTTGGAAAAAAATAGTTTCAGTAAAAGCCTTAGATAAAGCTGGCGGGCATTTTGCAGTTAAGGTGGGGGACGAGACAATATTTGTTGCCAGGGCTAAGGATGGATATCATGCAATGGATGCTGTCTGTTCCCATGCTAAATGCATTCTCGGGCAGTATGATGCAGATAATATGACGGTAAAATGTTACTGCCATGATGCAAAGTTCGACCTCTCCTCAGGAAAAATGCTGGAACCGCCATTTGTGGCCCCGAACGCACCAAAGGACAAACTTTCTCTCAGATTGTTCAATGTCCGTGACAATGAAGGTTTTCTCGAAGTTGACGTCGAATAAACAGGGAAAACCCAGTATTAGTTTTTTTATCTATTATTTACAATTTTAATGGGTTTTCAATTCCCGATAAAAAGAAATAAATGATCTGATACAATAGGGCTTGGCGCTCCGGTGGTGTAGCACGGTCAAGCATTAGGGACTCTCAATCCCCCGACTCGGGTCCAAATCCCGACCGGAGCATAATTACCTAGGGTGTGTATTCCGCATTATTTTCGTTTCAGTTAGGACATTTGGAAAATTATTTTTAGATGTTTCCGTATAAACCGACACCGCTAAAATAGATACAATAATTCTAACCGATACTTCTTGGTTCTGACTTACTATCCAAGACACTTTTTATGTTCCCTTAACATGCAATTCCAATTTTACCGTTTTCTTTTCTAAAGGCCTCCTTAATCCATCCTGAAATCTACTGTTAAGTCCTTTCTCTAACTAAGGAAAATCTGGTCATTCAACTCAATAGTTGCCTATACATAATCCTTGGGATAAAAAATATAAGTAGCCTGGAAAACGCTTTTTCCCAGAATTATCAAAAAAATGTAATTGAATTATATCCGATTAGACCAAAATCAAGACTGGATTAATATCCAATAGTACTATATGGGAGCATGGAAAAAAGTACTCAGGTAAGGAGCAGGCTGGCTCTCTGGTACAGTGCGTTCAGAGGATTTTATGATAGGAACAACTCTCAGAATGCTGATTTTATAGCCAGGTTCCTTTTTTCATCAAGGAGTGTAATCCTTGTAATATCAGCTCAGGCTGCAATTATTGCGGGCCTAATGGCATATCTATTTTCATCATTTAATGCTATCCGATTTGTAATACTGTTCATAGGGTTCATAGACGCACATGCTCTCAGCAACCTTTCCAACGACTATTTCGGGTATTTTCGTGGCGACGATTCTCCAGACTCACCTAGGAGAATGTATACAATTCACCCTATAGCTGATGGAGTGATAACAAGGCATGAGGCAAAATTATCCCTTATGGTTCTTCTTGTCATTGGTATCATAATTGCTGCTTATTTCACTGTTTATGTAGGAATTTACACTCTTCTCTTCTTTGGGCTTGGAGTTGCATTGCTCTTCTTTTATGATGCCGCCCCAACTCCACTTAAGTCCATAGGCCTCGGGGAGATTGCCAGTTTCCTTGCGTGGGGTCCTGTGATGATTGCTGGAGGATTCTATGTTATTAGCGGCCACCTTTCAGTGATTCCTGTTATTGCTGGAATCCCCTATGGTCTGGGTGTTATGTCCATTCTCTGGGGAAAGCATATCGATCAGGAGGCATACGATTCTTCCAAGAGGATTCGGACAATGCCAGTTATACTGGGAACAAGGGTGAGCAGGGATGCAGGAATTGCGATCATCTCCCTTGTCTATGTTTCAGTTTTTTTATCTGTTATTTTCAGCATTCTTCCAACAACATCTGTGATTATTCTTGTAAGTGTGCCTGCAGCAATAATGGGAATCAGGAGATTTGGATCTCCAAGGCCGGAATCACCTCCAGAGGGATTTGTAGGCTGGCCACTCTGGTTTCACAGGGGTGCCCTTAATTTCAACAGGCGTTTTGGATGGTCCTACATACTTTCACTTGTTGCAGCTGCAGTACTTTTGCATATTCCGGTAGTAGAACACTTCATTTTGCTCAAGATACTATAAACATTTTTATGAAATGATTGAAATAATCTTTGATATAAGCAATTTCAAATACAAAACGCTAATTTCAACATGGAATTTATTTTAACCTTACTGGTTTTTATTCAGTTCATCGACTATTCTGTCTGGATCGGTTCCTATAATCTGGCCTAACTTTCTGTGCAATTCCAGGAGACGGATGGAAGGTTGGTCAAGCCCCCTCTTCCTGTATGACTGAACAACATCATCAATATGCACATATTTTTTGCCGGCGACAAGATTGTCAGCATGGGCAACAATCATCTCTTCCAGTGTGGAGGGAATGAAATCCATGTCAGGCAGGGAGAGTTTAAGGGCCTCTTCTCTGGTAATTCCAGCTCCTGTATGTTTCCTCACAGCTTCTACAATCCTGCTGTCAATATTTCTTTCATCCAATATTTCTGAGCCTACATAGGCATGAGTTATATCATGAACCTTTGTCTTGCCTATATCATGCAGGATTGCTGCAGCAGTCACTATGTGAATATCTGCATCTGTTCCATTAGCCATGGCCAATGCAAGCTTTTCAACAGCAAGACAGTGGTCAATAAGACCATCAGGGGCACCCTCATCTCTGAGGATTCTTATGGACTCTTCTGCATCGGGGATGATCTGGATCTTTTTTCCCTTTGGCTGTGGGATAACACGAAATTTTCCATTGAATTCTGATTTCAGCTCTTTCCCTTTATTTATTCGATCAAGAAAAATTGCAAGAGCTGATACTTCGCTAATTGGCTGGTTGGTAACGGAAATATTGAAGTTGGATCTGCTGTAAATTTCAGGGGGCACCTTGCTTGCACCCACAACCACCATCAAATGTTTCCCTGCAGAATCTTTCAAAACGGAGTCAATTGCATCATCAACGGGAACGCCATACATTGTAAGATGAACGAGTACTCCATCGAATGCCTTCATGGCTTTCCATGGATTTATGCCAGTTTCAATGTGAAAGCTGCCTCCGAATCTTTTGACGATGGATCTGATACCATCCTCCAGTTCAGAATCCTTTTCATCGATCAGAATGGATGATGCTCCAAAGGCTCGTGCCGTCAGGGCGACATGTGTTGTTATCCTTTTGTCTCTGAAAGGTCTGTGGTTAATCCTCAGAACAGATATTGGTCTGACTGAAAAACTATTATCAGATTCCGCCAACTGTGGCAATTTTGTATCCCTTTATCTGAAGTATGCTGGACCTTTTCACTATGCCCCTTAGAAGAGCCTGTGAGATGTCAAGGGTTTCAACAACATCACCAAGAAAGACACCATCAGGTTCCTTGATCATGTTTTTGATTTTCTCCTCATATTCAATAAGTTTCTCCTCAGATAGTGTTGTTGCATAAATGATGTCTGCAAGTTCACTCATGCTCCCCAACAGATTTATCTGGACACTCGTGTAATATGTATGATAAGCCTTTTCCGGGCCATTCTCTCCAGTGATCCACTGACTTTCTATGAGTTTAATTTTATCAAGGTAGAGTAGCCCTTTCTTACCTTCAACCCCGAATTTGCTCTCGATCATAGGCATGGTTACCCAAGAGGTGGAAAGGTCAAGCAATAGCCTCCTCTTAACATCGCTGTCAGCTGCATGAAAAATTGAAACTAACTCACCCACGTCATTAACAACTTTAATCCTGCTGACCATTCTTTAGGTATTGCACATTCAAATATAATGATTGGGTTAATGCCT
>JAJZKL010000020.1 GCA_021804185.1 Thermoplasmata archaeon
GTACCTTTTGGACTTGTCCTAGCGCTTGGATTTGTCCTCATTTTGGAAAATACTCAGGGTTTGACATTTTTTGAATCCGGAGCATACACTGCAGGTTGGAGAATTCTCTTCTATGCTGGTTTTCTTGTTGCCATAGTAGGGCTGATTATACGATTGAGGCTTGATGACAGCCAGTTATTCGAAAAGCTAAGGGGATCAAAGAAAACACTGAAGTATCCAGCGTTAACTGTGTGGAAGGAACTGCCCAAAAAAGTCCTGGTTACATCACTTATAAACGGTGCTTTTGGAGCAGGATTTTTCCTTGCTTTCGTATTCGGAAACACCTATATGGTAAAGATTGGCTACACAGCTGTTCATGCTGATGAGGTCCTTCTTATCTCGGCCGTATTCATGTTCTTCTTCATGCTTGCAGGTTCATGGATTGCTGACCGATATGGCAGGAAACTTTCCATTATGATCTCGCTAACATTGCTCCTGATATTTGCCATACCATTTTTCGTTTTGCTTGACACTCTGAATTTCTGGCTTGCGGTACTTGCATTTACAATAACCTGGTCAGTTGGGTACGGCCTTGCATATGGTGCACTTCCAGCTATCTATACAGAGTTCTACCCGACGAAATACAGAGCATCAGGAGCGAGCGCATCATACCAGTTCTCACAGGTATATGGAGGTGGGCTTGCACCCATAATTGCAACAGTTATATATGCAGCAGTAGGAACTACAGCAGCTTACCCTTATATCGCTGCTATAACAGTTGTGTATACTACAATGGCGGTTCTGGCAATGTTTGTACTCAAAGAAACTAAGAACGTCGACCTTGAGACATACGAGACCACTGACAAATTGATTGAGAGCCAGTGAATATTTACCACATTTTTTTATTTCATTAACCCAATTTTTTAAATATAAATGTGTTAAATTAGAATACATGAATTTAATAGCCATATTTGCAGCAACATTAAAGAGATCGGAATAGTGCGATTCCCCATATAGGCATGTGCTGATGGTTGTTTCTAACTTTACATCTGTTGTTTCTTTGAGTTCAAGAAAGCGGATTTTGCATGGTCTAAAGGCCCTATGTATTCTAAAACGGCTTCTGTTCTTCATTGTCTTTTAAAGGTCAACGGAGATAGTACTTGTGAAACAAAGAGTCAATATCACAGAACGAACTGAATAGAGGGAATGCTTTTATCCTCAAATCTGTCGAGAAGAACAGTGACTTTTGATCTTTATACAGTAAAACGGAAACCTCTTTCATGTACTTCTAGAACCAGTAAATAAGGCCTCCTTAATGATCTGGATGATGCAAATATTATAATTCACTAAGAGGTAGATACTGGGAACATGCAAGGATATTGAACCGGGTTCTTACAATTCTGGAGAAAGATGATCGGATAAAGGGAAATGAGCCAACGCAGGAATAAAAACAGTCAGTTTCTAAACAATTGCCTTCAAACTATTACAAATCAAACAATATATCACAATGAATGCATTCTCATTTTGAATTGTCTGGTCTAAGAGATGCAATTTCATTTTTTTCAATATTCCCTGTGGGGAAACATGTGGATATTGGTAACACCATAATCTATTATTTTACAATCTCAGGCCTTGTTATAAGCGCGATGCCCGCTCTCCTCTTTTATTCTTTTTCTATGGTGATGAATTCTCTGTCAGCCTCTGCTATATCCCTCTCTGCTCTCCTTTTGATTTCAGGGTTCACACACCTCGACGGTGTTCTGGACTCTGGAGATGCCCTGATGGCTCGTGGAACCATGGAGCACAGGATTCAAGTCCTTAAGGACAGATATACCGGAGCTGGGGCTATTGGAACTGTTCTTGTGGTGTATATCACTTATTTTGCTGTCCTTTCTGGATTCTCTCCATATTATGGTCTGGCTGCTGTCATTATAGGCGAAATAACTTCAAAATTTTCATATTCCCTGTCAATTGGTTTATTCCCCCCAATTGGTGAGGGGTTAGCCAAGAGATTCTCCGAAATATACAGGAGTGCAGTTGCCAGCCCCATATTGATCAACACCATACCGTTGGTTGCAGTTTGTTTGATTCTGGCTCCATCTGCTCTCATAGGTGTGATCGTTTCCCTTATGGTTTATTCGGTTTTATCCATTCATCTGAAGAGAATATTCGATGGTCTAAATGGTGATCTTATGGCGCTGCTTGGTGAGGTTTCCAGGGTTATATTTCTGATCTCCTTTGCCATTATATTATCCATCCCTTTATTCAGGCTCACTATTGTCTGATATACAGCAAACCGCATGTCATAAAAGACTCTCGTAAAGATCATCCACTTCACCATATATGCCACTTTCATCTCCAGTTATGGAGCTCGCCAGCATGAAAGCTGCCCCCATTCCCGCCCCTTCCTTAACATGCCCTTTCTCATACATTTTCAGACCTTCATGCCTGCTTCTATCCAGTTGTATTTCGGCCTTCACCAGAAATTTTTCAGGAACGAGTTTCCGGATAGTTTCTCCTGAACTCTCTATCACCCAGGATGTGGTGCAAAGATGTGGGATTCTGTGCTTCAAAGCCTGAACTAAATAAGAGCATGTGGCCATCTGCGTTCCCCCGGCCAGTATTAGATTGGAATGCTCTGTAGTTTCTGCTATTCCCAATGATATGGGCATTGAATAGTCACCGAATTCTGATACAGCCTCGTCAGGCTTCACAAAATGGTTTTTTCTCTTGACAGCCTCTTTCCATAGGCTTCGTTTTATCTCTTCAGGGTTTATTGGAAGGCTGCTGCTTGTCATAAGATCAAACCCGAGAGCGCGAAGGACAAGGTAACTTGTTGTTGTGCCACCTGGAATGCTCTCGCCAACAACAATATTCCTGTATTTCCCATCTAGAATTGAGCCAATATATTGACCCAATTTTACCGCAGAATCAAATTTTGGAAGGGCTGTTTCTATTGCAGGATCATTGGCTTTGCCGAGTCCTGAATATATGTATGGAACAGCAGGGACTCTTTCAAGGCCGGCATCAATTACCAGGGAACTGATTCCTGCCATATTCAGAGAAGCCCGTGTTACTATGGAAGGTGTAGGAATGCCTTCCGGAGTCATAGGAGGGTCTCTCATGCTGAGGCATTTTCCTGTCATTATGATCTCTGAATCAACAACAGGAGTCATGGCCATGAGTTCTGGTGAAGCTCCTGCTGCAGATATCCCGGGGCGATTGGCCACTGATGTTGTTCCTGCCAGCAGGACGAAAATGAATTCATCTGAGGAAGAATTTTTCAGGTTATTCTCAAAATCAGAATCATAAAAATAGACCGGCATTCCTAAGGATCAACTCCTGTACTAAAAATGCTATGAGAAGGCTGAACGCCATGCCTGCCATTACTGAGACCTGGAATATTCTCAGCGCAAGCATTACGTCTGCTATTCCAGGCGCCCTTCCTTCTCTATTTAGAACATAACTTCCATTCTTCTCCAGCCTTACACCAAGCATAAACGCCATAGTGGACATTGGCCAACCAGCGTTGAGGCTTTCTGTCAGCTCAGACTCTTTCTTTATTTTCCATAGTGGTACTCTTTTCCTTCCAAAGGGATGCGAAATGAGAAATATGAAATAGGAAAGGCGGGCAGGGATGAAGTTTATGACTGTATCTGCCCTGGCCGAAGGTTTACCAAATCTCATATATCGTTCGTTCCTGTATCCAACCATTGAGTCCAGTGTGTTTATCACCCTTGCTGCAACAGAACCCAGAACACCAAAAAAGCCAAAATAGAATAGAGGGGAGAGGAATCCATCGACATATCCTTCTGAGATTGTTTCGATCAGAGCACTGCAGATCAGAGGCTCAGGCATACCTTTCGTCTCTCTCCTGACCATCATTGACAATGCTTTCCTTGCCGATTCAAAGTCTGAGGATTTAAGATACCTGACTACCGGGATAATATGATCCCCCATTGAGCGCGATGCAAATGTCATCTTGAATATTATGGCAGATACAATTATCCATGCCACTATATTCAGCTCGGAAAGCCTCAGAATAAGGAAAGCAACAGAGATTGAGATAGTTAGGACTAAGGCAAGAAGAAATGCCCCAGAGAGAACGCTATCAGATAAAGAATGGAGGTGTCTGTCGAGGAAACTGATAATATGCCCAAGCCATGCAACCGGATGGTACCTGTTTGGCGGTTCCCCTGATAACTCATCGAAGAGCAGAGCAAGAATTGATGCTATAAGGAAATAGAGAAATTCTATGGAAATCGCCATCATTGTTCCCTTATATTTTGTCCCGGATTAATCATATATTTCTTAATGGCTGACAGCAGAGCCTCATTCTTTTCCCTTCTTTTGACAGAAATCCTTATAAAATCCTTTCCAAACTCAGGGAAATCTTCCAGTGTCCTTATGAGGATACCATTCTTCTGGAGGAAATCACTTAGTTCATTAACGTCCAGGTTACTGGGAGTCCTGAAGGTGACGTAATTTGCTTTCGGATTGCCTGAAACCTTAAACCCAAGGGAATGCATCGACTTGATAAGGAAATCCCTCTCTTCCCCTACCAAACCTGAGTATTTCGAAACAGATCTGAAATCAACATTGCTAAAGGCCTCAATTATATGGTTCCCCAACGTCCATGGTTCCATCAGGTCCCTGATCCGATTCAGTATATCCCCTGAGTTTATCAGATATCCTGCTCTTAGAGACGGAGTGGAGAATATCTTCGTCAGGGACCGGCCAAGAATTACGAATTTGTTTTCTGACACAAGTTCTGATGAGAATCTTCTTTCCCCGTCTGGAAGGAAATCAATAAACGCTTCGTCTATGAATAGAAATGCCTTTCCTGCAATGCATGCCTCCGACAGTTCCAAGAGGCTTGATCTGTCTAGCATATCCCCAATAGGTGTGTCAGGCCTGTTTATGCAAACAAGCGAATACTTCTCTTCTCTGATCTCTGGAAGCAGATTCGCGATATGAGACACCGGATATTGAGAAAACACCACATCATGTGTGGAGAAAGCCCTGGAATATTCTGAGAAAGCAGGCCTTATAAGTAGGGCCTTTTTATTCCTGAAAATCTCAGATATACGATAAATGAAATAAGAAAGGCCAGGCCCTGGAAGTATATACTCTGGAGGGACCCTGTTATATTTTGCCAGGTTGGCTCTGAGGGGCTCATCAGATCCAGGGTATGTTCCAAGTAGATTTTCCTTAATCGCCGTGATCGTATCTGACTCAGTGATAAAATCATTCAGGCTTGCGCTGAAATCAAGGATATCAGAAATTTTGAAACCATATTTCCGGGAAAGCTCCGATACATTTCCACCGTGCCTGGCTTTTTCCAATTCACGACAACTCCGTACAGTCTTTTGTAAGTGATGCTTTCACTGCATTATAAACCATAACTGATGCTATCTGCCCAATCTGAGTGAGGCGGCCGCCGTACCTGAATCTTTTCCCGTCACCTGAAAGGAATAGCGAGACTGAATCCGTGGATGTTCCCGGAGCATATTTTCCTGTCTTTCTATCCCTGATTCCGAGGTCACTAAGTGCCTGTGATTTGGCCTCTGTAATCCCCATGAAGAGATTCATTGCCGCATCATCTTGCATCTCTGCATCGGATATCACAGCAATGTTAATTGTTCCTGGCGATTCGAAACCAGAGGAACCTATGGAGAGTGCATTGGAGGACCCTCCAGTCACTGATATCAGTACCTGAATTTCATCCTCCTCTTTTGCAATGATTGCGTTCTCTATTTTGCAGGCAGTCAGTGTAACAGTTAATCCAGTAGGTTCTATGCTATTTTTCCGCAGGAACTCAAGGGTTTCAGATACAGGATCGCTTCTATAATCCTTAGGTACACTCCTGTTAAGATATCCATTAGAGTAGCCTGTGCCACCACCAAATGGGGCTGAACTGAATTTCCTGAAAAGGGATGGAAAACTTAGCATGTAATATGATTCTCCCCTTACAATTCTGATGTCATCTATCAACTCAATATCTTTAACATTTGAAAGATATTTAAGTTTAAACTGAATCATGCCACTTCACATAAGCAGACAAAACTTAATCCGGTGATTATAGCTGAAAATGATACAGGTCCTTGGAACATCTTCCTCTGCAGGAAAGAGCACCCTTACAATGGCACTGTGCAGGTATTTCTCCAATCTGGGCCTGAGGGTTAGTCCATTTAAGTCAGTAAATATGTCCCTGAATTCTATAGCAATTGGAGACGGCATAGAGATCTCAAGGTCGGTATGGCTTCAGTGCAAGGCTGCCCGTGTTGATCCCATTAAGGAGATGAACCCGTTTCTGCTCAAACCTGAAGGCATGGGAGGCAGCCAGGTTATAACCCTTGGGGAAAGCAAAGGAGTTATGGCTATCAGTCAGTACAGAAAATATATGTCTGAAGTGGCACCGGATGTTATAAAGGACTCAATTCTTAAACTCTCAAATGACTTTGACATAATCATCGCTGAAGGGGCAGGTTCCCCTGCTGAAATAAACCTTGAAGGCTACGACTTTGCCAATACTTTTGTCTCCGATCTGTTTGATACGCCGTGCATTCTTATAACAGACATAGACAGAGGCGGTGCCTTTGCCTCATTATATGGAACTATGTCACTGATGAGGGGGAGTGACCATGTCAGGTGGTTTATCATAAATAGGATGAGCGGAGATTCGGGAGTCCTGAATTCCGGGATAAGTCGCCTTGAAAATATTACAGGAAAACAGTCCATTGGGGTTATACCAAAAATGAGGTATGTGGACCTTCCGGGAGAGGATTCCCTTGACTATTTAACATACGGTCAGAGCTCGGAAAACATAGCAGTGATCAGATACCCATACATGGAAAACTACAGCGATGTTGATCCTCTGCGTTTATCTAGAATCGGGTTCTCATATGTTGACAGCAACAATTCCTCCTTGCTTGAGTCCTCATCCACGATCATACTTCCAGGTTCGAAGAACGTAGCCAAGGATCTTGAATACCTCAGGGAAACAAGCCTTGAGTCCTCCATATTGAAGCAGAGATCGAAAGGATGCAGAATACTGGGAATATGTGGCGGCTACCAGATGTTGGGAAAATCCATAAATTTCAATGAAGAGACTGATAATTACCTGCCAGGGCTTGGGCTTCTTGATTGCAAGACGGTTTACCAAAAGAGTAAGACTGTGAGAAAGGTTAATGGAAAACTCAATCCTGAGGTTTTCATAACTGACGATAATTTCTCTGGATATGAAATACACTATGGATCGGTTGAAAGTTCCGAAAATAGATTTGTTGCCATTACAGAATCACATAATGAGGGTGCTGTATCGGAAGATGGATTGGTTATAGGAACAAGCATTCACTCGCTCCTGGAAAACAGTACATTTCTTAAATATGTTACAGGAGTGAAAAGTGCTTATTTTGATTATCCTGGCATTCTAGAAAATAACATTGAAAAAGTTACGGAGAACTTCATTTCACACATGAATATGGGGCCACTGGTCTCATATATTAAAGAAAAATAGTGGAGGTCACTGAACTGCGGCCTCCCTGAGGAGCAGTTCGGGCTTTATGGGTGTTTCATTAAATTCTCTCCCAAGGGCTTTCTCCAGTGCTCTGGAAAGTGCGATGGGCACACCTATTGTGGGAGCTTCCCCAATTCCCTTTGCCTTTGATGGAAGTGTTGACTCAGATTTGTAGTATTTTATTGTAAATTTTGGCATAAGATCTGCAGTGGCAACTCCTGCATCAGAAATAGATGATGTCAGCGGCTGGCCATCTTCATCAAAAGCAAGTTCTTCATAGAGAGCCTGAGAAATGCCCTGTACAGATCCTCCAGCGATCTGTCCTGCAGCATTGGCTGGGTCCAGTACTCTTCCTGCATCATAGTAGGATATGCAGTCTCGGATTTTCACCTTGCCAAGATCGTCCACATCTGCTGTAACAACATTAACTCCTAGGCTGCTTTCCATCTTTGAATACTCAAAGTTGTGGTATGCATCCCAGTCTTCTCCCAGCAGATGATCCACAGAATATTTGCCGTATTTCTTCTCGACCTTTTCTCTGATCATTCTGGCAGCCATTATGACAGCTGATCCCGCAACCATTGCGGATCTGCTTCCCCAAGCCCCTATTCCAGCAGGTATCTGATCTGTGTCCCCGAGCTGGAAATCCACAACTGATTCATCAACACCAAGCTCCTCGTTTATGAGGGTCTTGGCGAAGACATCGTGCCTCTGCCCATGGGCATTTCCTCCGATCCAGACCTTAACTCTTCCGTCCTTTACCTGTACTCTTGCAGATTCTCCACCACTGGTGGCGTGATAGAGAATGAGTAATGAGAAGCCTGTGTTGTATTTTTTGGAAAGTTCTCTGTATCCTGTCTCTTTTATTGCGGCCTCAAGGAACTTCTTTGACGGCTCCACTTCAAAACCAAGAGGAGATCTGTATCTCTCTTCAGCAGCATTCTTTAGCCTTACATCTACCGGATCCATATTGAGTTTATCTGCAAGGTGATCCATCATTTTCTCAATGAAAAACATAGCCTCTGGCCTTCCAGCTCCTCTATAAGGACCCTGAGGAGCTTTGTTGGTAAGCACAGACCTTGCCCTTACGTACGCATTTTCAAGATGATAAGCACCTGCAAGCTGCATTGCTATGAATGCCGGTGAGAACTCACCAGAACCTCCAGTGAATGCGCCATTATCAACGAGAACCTCACCTTTGAGTCCTTTAATTTTCCCTGAT
>JAJZKL010000021.1 GCA_021804185.1 Thermoplasmata archaeon
TCGGTTCCAAATCTTTCTGCCATAGAATCTCTGAACACTGCTGACTTTCTCTTTTTAACCATACCTCTTACTCCTTCTTTCATTTACCTGGTTCTTGCTCTTGTTATTATAATTCCAGCAGCCGCCGTCCTAACATTCTTCACAAGAGACAGAATTGGTGTTGGAAAAGATGGGAACACCTCATGGGAGTTTGGGAAATATTTCACCATATTCATTCTCATTGAACTTATTTTCTCGGAGGTAGAAAGTTTTCTTGATCCTGCAATCTCTACTTCTTTCCCATACAACATACCTATTCCAGGAGAGAATTTCGTCCTGGCTTCGTCACTTCTGTCTGAGACTCTGGTGCAGGTGGCTGTTCTCGGTATCGCACTTATAGTTTTCTATGGATTTTCAAGACGCAAAAACGATAAAGGCTTTTTTTCTATGCCTGTCCCAACAAGAACTGCATCACTCATATCGATGCTTTCGGCCATACCTGTAGCGATCATCTTCGGCGGAGGAGTCATTTCAACACTCTTCACCTTTGTAGTATTCGCATTTTTGAATCTAGCGTTCATAAGAATTGGTTTTCTTAAGGGCTTTACACTGAATTTTGCTGTCACCATGAGCAATGTGCTGATCTCTCTTGTTGGAGCCACATCCATATATTCTACAGCATTCACTTTCATCCTTCTCTTTTTTGCGTTCCTGGGTATGGCATCCATTTTCACATTCTCTCAGAAACGCACAGGAATGAGGGCCCTAAGCAGTGCCGGTAATGAACCATCTGTTGATGATCTGCATGATTTTAAGCCAGAAAAGCCTGACCCAGTTATTAATTTCAAGAACCTGTTCATAAGGTCAACATGCCCATCTTGTGGGAATTACACATTTGAGGTACTCGGGAATATGGATCTGAAATGCCTGAAATGTGGCCATGAAATAGAGCGTGACGCTGTGGCAGAACCAAACATTGCACTGAGAGGCCTAAGAGGCTCCAGCTACTGACAATCCCTTCCCATATGAAGTGGCCATTATAACTGCATATGCAACAGTTGGAATGAGGATAAGCGACATAACTGTTCTCCCAATAAACTGAAAGGCTGAATCAAGTCCAAAGGAGCCAATGATAAAACCAATCCCAAAGAAAGTCTCGTAGAAAAAGACACCTTTTCTGGGAGGATACATCCCTATGAGATGTGAAAGTATCTTTGACATGGCAAGAGAAACTCCAAGGCCTCCCAGTATAACAACCGATATTATCACATATATCTGAAAGAAGAATCCCAGCAGTCCAACCGGTGCTATCAGAACAGCCGATAATATTGCATAAGACCTCAGCCCTATATCAGGGACATAGTTAAGCGCAATATATGAAGCGGCTGAAGATATGCCATATATTCCAATAACTATTCCTATTATGCCATAGGAATAACCTGACGACTTCATGGTAGGTTCCAGTATAAAGTAAAGGAACCCTGAAAAAAGGCCAGCAAAAAGAAGTGCCAGACTGAATCGGACTTCCACCCTGTCCTTTCTTACAATTCTCTTTCTTGCTCCGACCCTCGGTGTAAAGAAAAGGGCTGCTACAAATGCCGCAAATGCGAAAAGAAACAGCACATAGATTTGGCTGAACTGCAGGATAAACCCCATAAGGATTGGAATGACGGCATTTGGAATCCCCCAGCCGACAGAATATTTTTCTGCGTTGCTGGAACTTTCAAGGGAATTAAGATTGATCTCTGTGGATATCCACCAGGGTGCCTGCAAAATAGATGCGAGTATTGCAATTATAAGGACCTCTTCTGAATAGAAAAATACAAGGATAACTGATACCATGGACAGAAAAAATAGAGGAAACAATATTCCGTATCGAATCATCCTTCTACCAGAATAAAGGTACAGTGCAGCCATTATTGGGAAAGGTGCTGCACCTGCCAGACCCAGAATCCCTATGATTTCATAACTGTATCCCTGGCTCAATAGAATAAGAGGGAAGGCAAAGGAAAGCGTGAACCATCCTGAGGAAAAGAAAAAGCTGTTGAGAAACAACCTTCTGGAATCAACACTTGCAGAGCCCTCCTCCATGAAAAGGCATGCTGCGGATGGTAAAAAATATCACTGAAAGAACCGGTTAACTTAGGCTTTTATTAAACCAGAACCCCAGATTCACTGCAGTTTATCTATTTTAACCCCTTCATCCTCATAGAACGCCACAATATCTTCAGGGCCAAGATTCAGTTTCTTGACCACCCTTTGAGGAATGGTTATCCTGTATGAGGTCCCTCTGGAAGTTATATGGGCCACATCAATTAATGTCCGTCTGGTCATTCTTCCTCAATGTTTTACTTTTATATATATGTTATTAATTGTAAATAATACAATATTGCTAAAAGTGGGTATTACCCGGTATTAGAAATATCCTATCGTTCAAATGGAGGCAAGTTTTATTCGACGTTTAGACATTGAATCGCTTAATATTTATAGGTACTCAGAATCACCTGAGAGATTCAGATGGTAACCAAACCTGCTAGAATGTACACCAAAATTTCCGGACCGGCATATACGAGAAGAGAGTTCATGGGAGGTGTACCTTATCCAAAGATCACAACCTTTGTTCAGGGAAGTCAGAACAGGGAATTTGAGCTTGAATTCAGGCTAATTGCAGAGGAGAGCTGCCAGATCAGGCATGTTGCTCTTGAAGCCGCAAGGATATCGGTTAACAGGAAAATGCTGGAAGGAGCTTCTGCTGATGCATATTATCTCCAGATAAGGCCATATCCTCATCAGGTGATAAGGGAGCATAAGATGGCCACAGGGGCTGGAGCAGACAGAATTTCAAGTGGAATGAGAAATGCTTTCGGAAAGCCTGTTGGAACTGCTGCCAGGGTTAAGTCCGGTGACATAATAATGGTTGCACGCACAACACCCGACAAGGCAAAAAAATTGAGGGATGCCCTTCACAAGGCTTCAATCAAGCTCCCTACACCATGTAAAATAGAAATAACAAAAGGAAAGGAACTGGCAGGAAAACTGGGGCTTTGAAATATTCTAGAATTTTCTTTTTCCTTCCCTGCTGCCAATAAAATCCTGAATAAATTTTGCAGCCAGCATTGATGTGTTTCCGTTATCATAGACAGGAGTGATCTCCACAATATCGAACCCGGATATCAGGGGGGACAACTCGTTGATCATATATCTTACATCAGAGTCTTTTAACCCGAAGGGTTCCGGTGTTCCAACTCCAGGAGCATATGAGGGATCAATGCCATCCATGTCAATTGAGAAGTATATGCTGCCCGGATTATGGTCAAGTATCTCTCTTACCACTCCAGAGATTCCAGTTTTTGAGACCTCCCTTGATGAGATGAACCTCACATCCTTCCACTGGTCACTTTCAAACTCTTCCATTGACACTGATCTTGTTCCCACAGATACGCACTTTCCTGGACCCAGTATTTCAAGTGCCCTTCTTGTCACACATGCATGGTTGTATGGATTCCCAAAATACTCCATCCTGAAATCAGAATGAGCGTCTATTACAACAAAGAGCGAATCTTTGAAGTTTCTGACAGCACCTACTGTTATTGAATGCTCTCCGCCAAGCATTACAGGTATTTTATTATCCGAACGGATGATCCGAACTATGTTTTCTACATCGTTCACGACCTCTTCAGCATCCTCTCCAACAGCAAGGTCTCCCAGATCTGCAATGGGGATATCAGGATAATTCACGCCATAATTGAAATCATAAGACTCAAGATTGTCATAATGTTCTCTGATTGCTGCTGGAGCTTTTCTTGAACCCCTCCTGAAACTTGAGGTACAGTCGAATGGCACGCCAAAAATGACGTACTTTGAATCCTCATAACCGGAAGTGGCATCTGCTACCTTCTTCAAACTGAGGAATTCACTCAGTTCTGAAGCATGATCTTCCTGACTCCCATGGCCTCCCAATAGGACACCTCTGTTCCAGCCTGGATTTTTCCAAGATCCTCTTCCGTCACCTGGACCAGGAATGTTTCGAATGTCTCAGAATCCATCAGCTGTACTTCGTTGTTTGATATGGAGAGAACCTGAGCATTCTTCTTCTCTATTATTGGAACCTTAACCTTGTGCTTTACTGGAAATACCGCACTTCTTTTTGCGTTGTCGAAAACCCCAATAGCAACAATTCGGGCTTTGGCCTCACCATGTTTCCCTGGTTTGGACATTGTAATTTCCATAATCTTGCATGGAGCATCATCCAAAAGCATGTATCTTCCTACTTTAAGTTCCCTAACCTCGGCTTCCTGCCAACTCATGATATTCCTCTCCGCATTACTCTGGGCTTTAAATATTTTCTATACCTATTTTAGAATAGAATTGCCTTATTATCCCTCTGTTAAAGCTCAGACCAGTTCTTCCCTTTTCCAATCCCTGTAGGGCATTGCCAGCAGTATCCCAGATCTCTTTCTGAAATCGCCATTAACCATCACATCGGATAGACAAGAGGAATCTGCGGAATACACCACATTCGATATGGCGTTCTCTTCGTTGGTGGGAAAGAGCCGCGGGTTGGCTGTGTCCAGAGTTATGATGTCTGCTTTCTTTCCGGGCTCTATGGAACCTATATCTGATGCACCCAGTGACTTGGAAGCGACAACCGTAGCCATATCCAGTATATCATTAGCCTTTATAACTGACGGATCCCACCGTTGGTTCTTGACCATCAGCGCACCAAATTTCATGGACTGCATGACATCCAGTGAATTATTGCTGCCTGAACTGTCTGAACCGATACTCACTTTAATCCCTTTCTGCATCATCTCAATCACCGGGGCGATACCACCAACCCCCAGTTTGCTGTTGCTGACTGGGTTCCATGACACTTTCACTTCATCCTTTGCCAAGTATGATATCTCACTTGAATTTGCCCAGACGCAATGGGCTGCTACCACAGAACTGCCCAGGAAACCTATTCGGTGAAGATGTTCAATTGGCCTCTCTCCACCATGGTCTCTGGCAAAATTATAGACCTCCTCCCTCGTCTCAGACAGGTGGAGGTGGACAATAGTCCCATATCTTGCTGAAACCTCCTTTGCTTTCATAAATATGTCATCTTCAGCCACATATACTCCCTGAACCCCTATAGAAGGCCTTACCAGATCTGAGCGAACATGTTTTTTGATAAAATTCTCGGCATTTGAAATGGTATCGCCTTTCTGGGTTGTCTTATCCTGGTCCAGTGTGTTCCATGAAAGAAACCCTCTTATGCCCGTGTCCATGCAAGCCTTTGCAATTACATCCTCGCTGTAATACAGATCGAGAAATGAAGTCACTCCTGAATTAAGCATTTCCATAGACCCAAGAACTGCTGATCTGTATAGTCCTTCCTCTGATCTCTGTCCATCCAGAACAAATGTCTTTTCAAGAAATGATGAAAGTGGAATGTCATCCAGTTGGCCCTTTAGATGGGCCATTGCCACATGTGTATGTGTGTTGATCAAACCAGGCATGACAATTTTGTGTGTGCAGTCTATAATTTCATCTGCTTCTCTGGTCTCCTTTCCAGCGTACTCTATAATCCCGTTGTTTACAAGCACATTGCCTCTGAAAACTTCTCTTTTACTGTTCTGTGATATTACTATGCCATTTTTGAAAAGAAATGAGGTCATTCTCCCTAATATTGATCATTTGCTATTAACTGTAGCTTTCTTTCTCTGTCTTTTCCTTCTGCGGTCGGGAGAGGAGCGTGACATGTATATCAGAGTGGCCATAACAGCAACCGCTCCACCCAATAGCTGAAGGTTCACGGATTCCAGTACAACGATGGCTGAAAAGGTTAGTACACCTATGAGTGCACCCATGAATATAGGGGCCGACATCAATGAGACAGTTTCCGCCCTATGCTTCTGATCAGCAACAATTATGAAATAAAGTATGAAGCCTATAATGGCGATTATCATGGCAACAAGGACGAAATTGTTAAGCGGTGACTGAAATGTGGAAAGTGGAGGGGGGAACTTAACTCCGTCTATGTTTGTTGACCCTGTGAATATAAGGGCTAAAATGGAAATGAACTGATAAGAATATGCCTCTGACAGTGCAGCAAAATATGATAGGCCCTGAGTTACCAGGAATACTGTGAATACCTGATCAAGAAGGGGCAGAATGGATACAAATAGCGCGGAGACTGCCCTGTTAACATTTTTTGCAAGGATTCCCTCGATGACCGAAACGGATGAAACAGAGATGAAGAGCGTGATGAATGTCTGTGTGTCCAGTGGTATTCTGAAAACACTGACAAATGGTGTATCAGGCAATAATCGCAGGTCAAGGAAGAGTGTGACCAGCACCAGAATGGCAATTACAAGGAGGGCAAGCATGTATACATCCCCCCTATATTTCTGTGGGAGAAACCTTTTTATGACTGGAAGGGCAGTTATCACTGCAAATGGAACCACGTAAATTACATGAACAAGCTCTGGGAGTACATAAAACAAAAGAACAATGGAAGGCAGAAGAACCATAGTGTTAAGGATGTATTTTGTAACGTTCATGATCAGCTCCCCAGGTTCAGTGTTCTTGCATACCTGTATTCTGCCAGTATTCTGGCTATCAATTCCCTGTCCCGTGCAACGATGGATTTAATTCCGACGCCATTGAAAAATGCCGTTACTGCCTTTAGATTTCTTCTCTGTTTGATTTCAAGGCTCATAAGAAGCTTCTTTCCCACCTCACTTTCAGGCTGTGGCTCAAAATCATATCTGTCCGGAATAAAAAGATAAGTTGGATGGCCTGTGTTGAATTTAGACCTGTTGAGTGCTCGGAAATTTTCGGGATAGGAGAATGGCGATACAATGAATACAACAGCATTCTTTTTGAAGTTCTGCCTGATCTTCTGTAGGGCGTCGTAAATATAAAAATCGCCGGAAGGCCTCAACTCCGCCACCTTCTTTTCGAGACTCTTTATAGGATCTTCAGATTTTTTGGCTGGAATGAACTCATCTATTTCAGAGGAAATTATCTGGAAACCTATGCCATCACGATTCTTCAGAATAGAGTAAGATGCATTGATGACAGCGGAAACCATTCTGTCATACATTCTCATTCCGTTATATCCGGCATTTACTCCTGTGCTGTAATCCAGAACAAAGTATACGTCAATCTGCCTCTCCTCCTCCATCTGCTTTATGTAAAGATCATCGCCGTCTATTGCCCCATAACGGTTCCATGCAACGTATCTGAAGTCATCAGATTCAACATACTGCCTTATTCCATAGAAATCATAGCCCTGGCCGCTCTTCCTCGAGAAATGTATCCCAACAGTGAAGAGGAAATTACTGAGGCGTTCACTCCTCTGTGTGAAAACATCTGACATTGATGGACCCACCTTTATGGCGCTTGCCTTCTCTATGGCAACATTCTCAATGCAGAGTTTCATAGGATCTTCAGTGTAAAGGCGAAGCGGGCCTATTTCGAACTTTCCGATTGACAAACACTTGAAACTGTAACTCACAGTCTTTGTCTCTCCGGGTTTCAGTGCAATCTCCCCTTCAAATTCCCCTGAGGAGCTGAAGTTATCAGATAGTGTGTCGTAATAATGAAATTTCAAGAGATTCCTGTTTGGGTTGTAAAACTTCAGGGTCACCTGCTTTTCAAGATACTTCCGTGTAAAATCGTTTTCCATTACTCTATCCACCCGGATTCTTTCAAGTGCAGGACTTGTGAACTTATTGAAAAGTATGATGTCAGAGCTGATTATGAAGAATAGTATGAACGAGAATACGATGAAATAATCATAGCCGAATATAATCGATTCAACTATCCCATAGGACATTACCCCAAGGAGGGCAAGCCCTGACTTCTTTATCATCTTGGAGACACGACTGAATTAACTATCCTCTCAATTATCCTGTTTGATGTGCTGTACCCGTCGCCACCGCTTTCAAGAAGTGCCTCAGGCCTCAGAATTAGCCTGTGATTTAAAAGAGCCTGTGAAAGAAACCTTACATCCTCCGGAATTACATAATCACGGGCGTTAAGCAAAGCGTTAACCTTGGCCGCCATGAGATATTTCGCAGATGTTCTTGGGCTTGCTCCGACGAGAACCAGATCATTGGTTCTTGTCTGCCTTATTATGTCCACGATATAAGTTATTATCTCCTCACTGGCGTAAACCTGTCTGGCTTCCTTTCGAAGGGCAATTATCTTGTTTGAGTCAATGAGGAACTCATCTTGATCCTGATCTAAGCTTATTGACCGGAGTATTCCCATCTCCTCTTCTCTAGATGGGTAAGTCAGGATATAACGGAAAAGAAATCTGTCCATAAGGGCCTCTGCCAGGGGAAAAGTTCCCTCCTGCTCTATCGGGTTCTGAGTGGCTATGACCAGGAAGGGCTCCGGGAGAGGATAATCCTCACCTCCCACAGACACCTTCATTTCTTCCATCCCCTCCAGCAATGCCGACTGTACCTTTGCGGGAGTTCTGTTTATTTCATCCGCAAGGAGCACGTTGGCAAAGATGGGGCCCCTCCTGAATTCCAGCTTCCTCTGTTCCAGATTGAATACAATACTTCCAGTGATGTCACTTGGCAGCATATCGGGTGTAAACTGAATTCTTTTGAAATCCATGTTCAGATTTCTCGAAAACTCGCTGGCAAGCATTGTCTTTGCAAGGCCTGGAACTCCTTCCAACAACA
>JAJZKL010000022.1 GCA_021804185.1 Thermoplasmata archaeon
AAATAATGATATCCTGAAACCGGGCTTGCAAAACGCGTCGAGAACGGAAATTACGGTGAGTACAGGGGAGAGGATGATTATCCCTACGGAGAGGATTCCAGCGATGAAAGTTGGGCTGACGAAATCGACACATTCATGGAAGAGGCCAGTTCCAATATGAAATCCGGCAGCTACGCGCTGGCTCGCGACGCATACAGTATGTTATTCAGGATTCTGGAATCAGGCGAAGAATCAGGTCACCTTCCCGGGAACTATGATCCTGCCAGTATGCTCAATACAGATTTGAACGAAGCCCGCTCCTGTTACCTGTTGTCCGTCTATTTCACGTCACCGCCTGAGATGCGTCCGGTGAACTTATATGAAGGTATGCAGCGATTTGCAGGTCTTGTCGGGGATGATCTGAACCTCAGGTCAATGAAAAGTGCAGGATTAGAAATTCTTCCGGATTTCGACGAATTCCTGGAAGCGTGGATTGAACTGCTGAGAGGCAGAAACTCCACGTTCACCCGTTATCTTCTGCGCGAGGCTGTTATCTTATCCGGAGGTATAAATGCCATAGCGGAACTGGCACAAAAAACTGGTAGTGAACATCCCAGTGCATACATCGCGTGGATTGAGATGCTGGAGAAGGAAGGAAATTTCGGGGATATGGCAAGAGCGGCTGAGAAAGGACTTGCCAGTGTGCCGGGCGATTATATCAGGAGAGCTGAAATCGGAGAATGCCTGGTCAGAGCCGGAGAACATCTTGGCAACATTGATTTACAGATTTCCGGCTTCCACGAAGCATTTTATTCTTTTCCCTCTCTGAAAAATCTTTTGTCGTTATTACTCATTGCAGAAAAGCAGAATGGCTACTATGGAGAGATCGATGCGGCAATTAGCAGGATAGATTCGCTGATTCGAAACAAGAGGAAAAACAATGTGCCTGTATCAATGGAAGATGGGGAATCCTCGAAGTCTTTTGCAGGTGACAGTTTACTGGTTCAGACTTTTCTGCTCGGCGGGCGCTATGAGGACGCCTTTAATTCCATTATTTCGAAACCTTCGCTGGGCTGGAGCTATGGCGACAACCAAAAAGGACTTGTACTGGCATTCTTCCTGAAACTACTTGCAGGAGAGAAAGATGCACATTCTGCATCTAACATCGAACGGCTATGGGAAGATTCTACAGGGCATACTGGCTTTTTATTCATGGATCAGGGAGGGATTGCCAAGAGATTCGGCACGGCAATGGATAAGATATTTCGTTCTGCAAAGCTCTCAGACGATGAAAAAGTGAAATACACAAAATGGTGCGTTGAAGAAACCGGCAAGAGGACTGACGCAATAGTCGGAGGGAAACACCGGAATAGTTACAATAAGGCCGCCGTCGTGCTTGTCGCATGTGCTGAAATGCTCAGTAAACATGGAGAGCGATCAGCTGGTAAGGAACTGGTGGAAGGATATCGTTCAAAATATAGCCGCCATTCTGCGTTTCAGGATGAACTTCGGAACGCTTTGAGGATTGCCAGTCTTTAAAGAAGAGGGGAATAGCGGGCAAAGCGTTCGAATCAACACTTTTCCCCTCTCATCCGCTGTTTACTCGAACTGATGGTTTTCTCAAATCGCCTGATGCTGTGATTACTCGGTGAAAATTACATGGAAGTCGCCCTGAAATATCCGTTCATTCCGGAAACTAATGCATGAACTGTCCACACTTCACCTTCGCCAGGCAACTTTGTGTAACAAATCCATAAATACCATCGCTTCATGTTTATGTGTAGAGGCTTATGAAAACCAAGGAAATGGAGCAACTGGTAAAAACGCATGACGGTACGGACATTAAGACGTTCATTGCGAGACCGGATGATGACAAACCACATCCCGGCGTTCTCGTGATAATGGAAATCTGGGGAGTGACCGACTTTATAAGAACCGTGTGTCGCAGGCTTGCTGAACATGGTTACGTTGCCATGGCGCCCCACCTGTACTCAAGGAAGGAGCAGTTTGATCTGTTCACGGAGGAGAACATAATGGATGCCATGAGGCCGTTCTGGGCAATTCCGCCTGAAAAAAGGGGAGATCAGGAAACAGTCAAGGAGATCCTATCCAGAGCCTCAGAGAACTCCAGGAAGATTGTCAATGAGGTGATGTTCAACAGGCAGAAATTGGAGGAAAACATGATAAAGGACCTGGAGTATGCCTACAGTTACCTGTTCAAGGAGTGCAACACGACCAGGAAAGGTATTGTCGGTTTCTGTCTCGGCGGAGGCCTTGCATTCCAGCTTTCAACACAGGTTGAATTTGACGCCTCAGCAATATTTTACGGGGCCAACCCGAGAAAAATAGACGATCTGGAAAGGATCAGGGGGCCTGTCATGGGATTGTACGCCGGTGAGGACGGGAGCATCAATTCCGGCCTTCCGGATCTGCTGAAAAACGTTGTGAAGCACAAGGTGAATTTCGAGATGAAGATCTATCCGGGAACCTTCCATGCATTTTTCAATCACACTGGAATGAGTTACAACGAACCGGCAAGCAGGGATGCGTGGAAAATGCTTTACAGGTTCTATGCCGAAAATCTTGGTGGGCTGAATGGCGGAAACTGACGAGGAAGGGTTACTGGACGGATGCTTTTTCACGTGGGTGCAGGTGACGGAACATTACAGCAGGAAGGGGGCGATAGACGAAAAGACAAAGAACTTCAGGGGAGAGAGGCAATAACCACTCCCCAAACTTTATTGCATTTCATTAGTTAAATTTCGACGACAAATACTGCAGAATTGCGGCGTTAACGGGATAAGGTATCACTGCTCCATTAAAATTTAAATACTTACATAACTTAAATTCTATATATGTATAATAAGAAATTGGTTCTTTCAGCCATTATCGTGGTTTCCATGACTGTGCTTGCCTCAATAATCTTCTTCGGAATGTCAGCACAACCAGTGTACAGGACTGGAGGAGCAACATCTTCCGTGTTCATTTCAACAAACAGTGTATTTAAACCTGACACTCAGAAGTCGTTCAGTCAAGCATATGGAAACACATATTACGTGTCAGGGAACGGGAGTAATGAGAACTCTGGAAAGACTCCTGCTGGAGCTTTTGGAAGTATTTCTTATGCACTGTCTGCAGTGCCACAGGGTTCCAGAATCATCATAGAGCCGGGAATTTATGTGTTCAATCAGCCGCTTATAATCAACAAATCGGTATACCTCGTATCCGATAGCGGAAAATACTGGAACAGTCATGTCTATCTTAAGGCCATACGAAACCAGATAAACCTTAATGGGCGTCCGGCGTCAGTCTTCCAGTTGGGTGGTTCACCCAATCCAAGTAGCTACACAGGCAATCTCGTAACAAACGTAACCATAAAGGGATTAAACTTTGAAGGTGCCGGGATCGAGGTTCCAGGGACAGGTGCCGGTTACCTGACAATAGCCCAGAATAGTTTCAGAAACCTCTATGCAGAGGCTATCGGGTATCATGGGAACCCAGTCGGCTATTCGTCGCCTTTTCCCGTTGACAATTTTATTCACATAATCGGGAACCAGGTGTGCAACGTTTCCGGCTTCCCCGACTCTGGTATGTGGCTCGGGAATCTCCAGAACAGTTCCATAATGTATAACACTGTCGAGAATACCAGTTATGCAGGCATTATAATGACCGGTACAACGGTTGGCACATCAATTGGTTTTGAGGCCAATAACTACATTGTAGGCAATAGAGTGAAAAATACCCTCAGCAAGGCATTCAAATAGCATTCGGCAGCAACGTAATGGTGCTGGGTAACACAATATCTCACGCTGGATCTGGTGGAACCACAGTGGGCAAAGATGCAGCAATTTCTCTGTTCAATCCGGATCAAACAAACATAGTCATGGAATACAATGTCCTGGCAAACAGCTATGAAGGTCTTGGCGTTTCTCAGCAGGGAGTGTCATTTTCAAGTAACTCACTGGGGTCAGGAATTGTATTCACACATAATGATATAATAGGAAATGGCATCGGGGTTAACAATAATGCCGGTTCAGGAACACTTAATGCCAGTGATAACTGGTGGGGATTACATATCTACCCTCTAGAGAATATATTGAATGGATATGCTGGTTCAGTTAATATTGGATACGTTTCTCATCATCCATTTAACCCATATGAATCCAACAATTATGCCAGAATGACACCGGATGAAACAAGAGAAATTAGTGCCAAAAGCAGAATAATGTGATCCAGCCACATTATTTTTCAAACACAGGGCAATGTCAAGATACGCAAATTAAACGGCAGATAAAGAATTCTCCAGATCGTCCGCGGAAATGAAATCGTAAAGCTGCATTTCGGAACCGACTCCGGAAACCGAATCTATATCCTTCAATATGTGACCTGTTATTATGGAAACAACTGAATCAGATTTTTCTATGGTTCCTTCATCAACGAGTTTCTTGATTCCGGCTACAGAAGCAGCAGAAGCCGGTTCACAACCAATACCGGCAGAATCTATGACTCTCTTTGTCTCCATGATCTCTGTGTCTGAAACAGTTGTAACGATACCATTGGTGAATCTTATGCTCTTAAGTGCCTTCTCCCAGTTCACCGGATTACCTATTCTTATGGCGGATGCGATAGTGTTTGCCCTGACAGGGACCAAGTTTTCTGTTTTTCCGGACCACAGGTTATAAAATGGACTTGCTCCTTCTGCCTGCACAGAAATAATCCTGGGAACTTTGTCAATGACTCCCATCTCCTTCAGTTCCATGAGTCCTTTGCCTATTGCTGTGGTGTTTCCCAGGTTTCCCGCGGGAAGAGAGATGAAATCAATATCCGGATTCTTCTCCATTATCTCGAAGGCAATGGTTTTCTGCCCCTCTATTCTCCATGGGTTCAGGGAATTGAGGAGGTAGTATTCGTGGTTTTTTTCAATGATGGTTTCAAGCTGCGACATGGCAGCGTCAAAATCTCCGGAAACACTGACTATTTTAGCTCCATAGGCTATTGCCTGGGCAAGTTTCGCCCGGGACACGTTCTTCTTTGGTATGAGCACATAGCTGTCTATGCCTGCAATAGAACTGTACGAGGCTGCGGAAGCAGAAGTATTACCCGTGGAAGCGCAAATTGTAGCCCTGACTCCGAGCCTCAAAGCCTCGGAGACAGCAAGAGTCATCCCCCTGTCCTTGAAGCTTCCCGTCGGATTCTCTCCCTCGTGCTTCATGGATATGTTATCCACACCAGTCCATTCACTCACTTTTCTGTGCGAGTAATGATGGGTGTTACCCTCTCCTCTTGAAATTATAAATTTATCCGGAACTGACGGATGAATAATTTTCTTGTATCTCCAGACACCGGAAATTTTTGAATCGAACCACGCATCTCCAAGTTTGTGCCTTACTTCCAGTATTCCATTGCAACTGTCACACCTGTACTTCTTTCTGTTTATGGTGTACTCCTTTCCGCATCTGAAGCATTTCAGGAATGATTCCGTCATATCCGTTCCCATCTTATTATCCGGTCCAAAGGTTGCAGTATCGTAATGTTACGCCAACCTGCCTCGACTGTATCGCCAGCATGTACAAATTATGTTCTGAAAGAACATCGAGAAGAGGATCATCCTTCATACACGGTCGCACCTCCGGCTATGCTGCACTGCACGAACTCTGTATCAATACCGCGCTGCTTCATAAGTGGCTTCACCCTCAGCTTAATGTTCTCCACGTTCGTTTCATCATCCACGAGAAGGATCATGCTTGGGCCGGCGCCGCTTACGGATACGCCTATCGCATTTTCCTGCAGGCATATCTCCTTCACTTCCGGGTAGAAGGGAAACAGGGAAAGCCTGGAGGTTTCAACTATATTATCATTCATTCCTTCCCTTAGAAGGCTCCTGTTACCGCCGGTCAGGCCCAGAACCAGAAGGGACATCAGTCTTGAATTCCCTATGGCGCTATCCATGTGAACCATTTCCGGCACCATGCTTCTGGCCATTTTCGTCTTGCCGTGTATCTCTATTCTGGGTATTATGAGCATAACCCGGTTCATGGAATGCGGCCCCAGTGGAAGTACTCTGAGTGGTTTCGTCGATTTGACGAAAACAACGCCTCCAAATATGCTTGCAGCCACATTATCGGCGTGCGGAGAACCAGAAGAGGCGCCTTCACCAAGCATTGCGTAGTGTGTCAGCATTTCCTTGCTGAGGTCGAGATCGAGGAGCCTGTTGGCAGCTATCACAGATCCTGCGGCCGAGGCTCCACTGCTGCCAAGTCCCAGTCCCTCAGGAATTCCTTTCTCAACTGCAATCAGGAATTTCCCTTTTATGTCCAGATCCTCAGCCATTTTCATGAAAGCATAGCTTGCCGTGTTCTTCACAGGATCCGCCTGGATCCCGTTGTGAATAATGCTTACCTCCAATGCTCCTGTATTCTCCACCATATTGAGGGTTATCCTGTCACGGAATGCATCATGAGCAAGTGCCAGGGTATCGAATCCAGATCCCAGGTTTGCAGATGACGAATAGGATATTGCTGTTAGTTTTTTCAAATGGGAATTGGATTTACTTTGTTGAATAAAAGCCTTTCATGCTTGGAATCCTGAAATTGATATAAAAATGTCATAAATTGCGACATTTTCCATGGAGTTCCAGTTGATTCAGGTTGAAATGCCGGGAAGAAATGATTCCAGCAGACTCCCGACGGGGCAGTGGAGTGCATCTGACACGTGAGGTGTTCTTCCCCCGTAACCGGCGCCATCGCCAGGGGAAGTATAAATTCATGACACTGATGACTGGAAGATGGCTCACAAAGATGGCTCCGCTCCATCCGAAATAAGCACCAGGGCGGCCACGATTTCAGATTCGGATTCTATTGCCGCTATCTATAACCAGGGAATTGAAGACAGGATTGCGACGTTTGAGACCGTTCCGAGGACGGCTGATGCCGTCAGGAAATGGTTCGACCACGTTCATCCCGTAGTTGTTGCGGAACATGGCCAGAAGATAGTGGCGTTTGCAGCTACTTTCCCTTACAGTAATCGTGAATGCTTTTCTGGAATCGCAGAATTCTCGGTATACGTGGAGCGTCACATGAGAGGTAAAGGCGCAGGCAGGGCTGCAATGAATCTCCTGATTGACGAATGCCGCAAATCCGGCATGTGGAAACTTGTCTCAAGGGTATTTGTGGAAAACAGGTCAAGCAGGTCACTATTGCAATCGCTTAGTTTTCGCGAAGTGGGAATTTACGAAAAGCATGCGAAACTCCACGGAGTGTGGAAAGACACGGTCATTGTCGAATACATTATCCGGGAAAATATTGCGTGAACCATTCTCAGTAAAATTAACAGGCAAAGTCTGGAATAGAGCTTTGTCCCTGCTTTCATTTTTACGGAGTTTACTCATGTGTTCTGAATGCATGCCTGAATCGTGCGTATGTTCCGTTTGTCACTTTTGCAGGCAGATCCCTGCCTGCTCTCCAGACGTGGACATACAATATTTCCGGATTGCTGTCAGGGTATCTGTGGATTCAATGTACGGGGCAGAAATGCATGAAGCATTGTCAACTCGCAACCCCCGGCTTGGACAAAGACAACACCCATTTTCTTTTGGTCCCGTACAGGAAACAGGTCAAAGCTACCAAGGGCCATATCATCGTCGTAATTCTGGACAAACCACTCGATCCACAAATCTGCGGAAACCCGGATATATCTCAACCAGAGGGTGGGGATATTTGGATTCGTGTTCACCCACTGCATGCGTTATGATTGAACATAGTCGTGATGTTTTCAGCAAGACGACAAGGGCTCTTCAGAAGTAGATAATGGTTGAAGCAAAAGAGGAGCTGAGGGGAAGATTGGGAGGTATTTCGAAAAGAGACAGAAAACCTGTGAAATTCATCTGGACAAATAAGATGGATCAGATGCTTGGTGGTAAGAATCTCCTGCATGATAATAGAAATTATAAAACCCCATATTGGAAAAGGGAGATATAAGCTGACATTCCGTATGAAAGGTCAGGGACGTCTGGCAAGATCAGTTTTATTTGAAGCGCCACAATTCTTTCAGCGTGCAAATTCTCTACATCGATGCATCAGGTGATCCCGGTCCTTTCAAAGGAAAGAACACAAAATACTATGTTCTTTCTGGAGCCGCTATGAGTTACAAAGATTGGAAATTCATTACGGAGGATTTTAAGGCCATTCTGAGTACTTATTTCAAGACCGGCAATATTCCCGAGCTTCACGCGAAAGAATTGATGACTGGTAGATCGCCTTTTGACGTAATTGATCACAAAGGCTTGGCATCTGATCTGACTGACTTCATTAACCAGGCCCACGTAACATTGTTCGGGGTAGTCATCAACAAGGAATCTTATCTGAAAAAAGGCTATGGGCCACCAAACACCATAGTAAACAAGACTCTCGAGGAGATAGTCAATCGCTTCCACTTATATCTCCAGAGGCATAAGACCCTTGGAATGATTGTATCTGATGCCAGTACTGAAGGATTCGATACCAGCATAAGGAACACCTACGAGTATTTCAGAGAACAGGGCACACAATTTGTCAAGCTCAACAGAATTGTTGACACCATATTCTTTACTCCTTCTGAAACCATTATCTACTTCTGA
>JAJZKL010000023.1 GCA_021804185.1 Thermoplasmata archaeon
TCTTATTTCAATTGCTAGCCTTTTGTGATAGCATTCGCTAAGGTTATATACGTAAGTTACTTATGATTCTGTAGCACATATGTGCTGGCGAGAGGGACCATGTCTGGTGACAGATTTAATTATTATTTGAAGTTGATACTTAACGCATCGCTTGAGGAATACTACCTCATATCAGAGCAGTTGCAGAATGACCCTCTTGTGTCAACTCCGGAAATTGAGGAACTGGACAGGCTTATAAACAGGTATATGGGCGTTTATAACAAATTCGACATGAAGGTTGTCAATTCAGTGTCTGGAATCGAAGAATACCCTCCTCAGACAGCTCTGGACAATTTTGGCGGCAGTTCGGAATTCGTTGGAAACGAGTCCATGTTCAATATAGACTGGAAGGTGTATATCCCGAAGGGAAATTTTACAAATTCTCCGATAAAGAAATGGTATTACAACGAAAAGATTTCATCAATCCTTAACGACGTCCTTTCAGGAGTAGTACCCGGACATTTCAAAAATTATTTTGACGTTCCGCCATGGGTACTTGGCACAATATACGCTCCGGGAACAATTTATATACAGTTGTACGACCTCGTGAATTCAGCGATTTCCAAGTCACTTATCCCCGGCTGGGATCACCTCGTGGACAGAGGTCTTCCGAGGGAGCTTGTCGATGCAATGCGCACCGAGAAACCCGGCTACATGTTTTAAGAAAGTCCGAAATGTTATCTATAATGCGGACATCATAACTCATGAAATACAAAGGAATTATAACACCTATGCTGACACCGTTCAAGGCGAACGGTTCAATTGATTATACCGCCACTGAAACTCTTCTGGACTTCCTCAGGTCGATCAAGGTTCAGGGCATCTTTCCGCTTGGTTCAACTGGCGTATTTAATTGGCTCGAAACGGAAGAGAGAAAGAAATTCCTGGAGTTCGTCATTGAACATTCCAAGGGACTGAAGGTCCTTGCCGGTGTGGGCGCTTCAGGCAGCTATGAAAGCGTGAAGCTGGCGAGACACGCCATGGACGCTGGTGCTGATGTTCTGGTGCTGATGCCAACTTATTACATCAAGCCGGACCAGAATTATATCCTGAACCACATGAACTACGTAATTGGAAAGACGGACGCAGACTTCTTTATTTATAACATTCCACAATTCGTGGGAGAATTTATATCGGTACAGACCCTTGAATCCGTCATAAAAGCCAATCCCAACGTTGTTGGAATAAAGGAGAGCTCCGGTGACATGCGATATTTCTCAAGACTCATTAGGTTCTCCGGAAAGGAATTCTCCGTTATACAGGGGCAGGACGATCTTCTTCTCCCTTCACTTGCAATAGGTGCAGACGGCGGCGTCTGCGGAACAACCAATTTCTCGGATGCGGTTTCCCGTCTTTATAGCAGCTTTATGGCAGGCGATTATGTGAAGAGCATGGAGATCCAGGTCAACAGGATAGATCCAATGATGGCAACTCTTGCCCTTTCCTCATTCCCGGAGGCGTATTATGCAGCGTTTTACGCGAAAAACGGCTTATCTGGCGGCTACAGGGAACCCATGGGTAGACCCTTGGATAGTGTGATTAGTGAAATAGGTAAGTATCTCCGGGATCGATGAAGGAAATGGTTATCTGCCTGTCAATAACAAAAATATAAATATCGTCTTGAATTAGCTGTAAGCCTAAGTGAAGGAGGAATTAAAATGCAAAAAGGAACATATGTGAAATTCGAAACTCCCGAGTCCCTAGAAAAGAGCGCACTTGATCTGGTTGAAAATTCATTCAGAAGTGGCAAGATAAAGAAGGGAACCAATGAAGTGATAAAGTCAATTGAGAGAGGAGAAAGCAAGATAGTTGTGATAGCCGAGGATGTGTCACCGCCGGAAGTTGTGTACTACTTGCCCATGCTATGCGAAGAGAGAAAAGTCCCATATTGTTATGTGAAGAAGAGGAGCGATCTGGGTTCTAAGGTTGGAATTTCATCGGCAGCTTCAATTTCCATCGTTGATTATGGAAAGTCGGAAGAGGTCTACAAGAAGATCGTCGGCGAAGTCAGCAAACTGAAGAAGTGAGGTGTTCTTTCTGGCAGATGAAGCTACTCCAGCAGAAGTTCTTGAATTGATGGGAAGAACCGGTATGACCGGGGAGGCAACAACCGTCAAGGTAAGAGTCATGTCTGGAAGGGATCAGGGAAGAATTATTGCCCGCAATGTTATGGGGCCGGTCAAAGTCGGCGACATACTGATGTTAAGGGAAACAGCAAGAGAAGCAAAGAAATTGTCCATGAGGTGAATAAATGGTAAACAGAGTATGCACGTTTTGCGGTTCAGTAATTGAACCAGGCAGCGGGACTGTAATGGTAAGGAAAGATGGAGTTCCTATGAACTTCTGTAGCAGGAAGTGCAGAATAAACATGACCGAACTCAAGAGGGTACCCAGATATACCAAGTGGACTGCGGAATACCATAAGATCAAGGATCTTAAGAAGAGATCTGCAAAGTCGTGAGTGAAGACCGATGGAAAGAACGCTAATTCTCATTAAGCCTGACGGTGTCAAAAGAAGACTCGTCGGCGAAATTATTGGTAGAATGGAGAAAAAGGGTCTGAAGCTGGTATCCGCTAAAATGCTTGTAATGACAAGTTCTATGGCAGAAAAGCATTATGAGATCCATAAATCGAAGCCATTCTACAAGGATCTTGTGAAGTACATCACATCTGGACCAATTTTTGCGGCTGTACTGGAGGGAAACAACGTTATACAGGTTGTCAGGCTGATGGCAGGAACAACCGATGGATCAAAAGCCCAACCCGGCACAGTACGCGGGGATTTCGCCACAGGAATTGAGAGAAACATAATACATGCTTCCGATTCAATTGAGGCATATAACCATGAATACCCTATATTTTTCAGCAGGGAAGAAATGCTGGACTTCAGATACGGCGATGAAGATATAATTTAGAGGTGGTTATGGATAACAAGACCGTCAGGCAACCCATTGTTTGCGTACTCGGTCATGTTGACCATGGAAAAACCTCTATTCTAGATGCTATAAGGGGCACAGCCCATGCAAAAAAAGAAGCAGGCGGCATTACCCAAAGAATAGGTGCTACGCAGATTGATGTCTCAGCCATAATAAGGGGGACTAAAAACATTCTGACAAGTACTAGCTTAAAGATTCCCGGCCTTCTTTTCATTGATACTCCTGGCCATGTTGCATTTGCAAATATGCGTGCAAGGGGTGGAGCGCTGGCCGACATCGCCATACTCGTTGTAGATGTAAACGAGGGGCTTATGCCGCAAACCATAGAATCAATTAATATTCTGAAGAAATACAAAACACCATTCGTGATGGTGGCGAACAAGATAGACCTGGTCCCTCTTGTTACCGATGCATCAAACACCAGTTTTTCACAATTCATAAAGAAGCAAAGAGATGAATACAGGGAAGAGCTGGACAAGAGGATATACGATCTGGTGAACGCCGTCTATCTACAGGGTTTTCCATCGGATAGATTTGATCGGGTTACTGATTTCTCCAAGACAATTGCCATAATACCTGCAAGCGCAAAGTTACGGATAGGGATACAGGACATACTCATGATGCTTGCCGGCTTATCGCAGCGTTACCTTGAAAAGGAGATCTCCATGGTCGATGGGGAAGCAAGAGGAACAATAATAGAGGTGAAGATCGAAAGCTCGGTCGGAACAACCCTTGACACAATACTCTACCAGGGGACCCTCAAAACAGGAGATGTTATCGCGATTAACACGAAGGAGGGCCCGAAACTGACCCGTATAAAGGCACTTCTAGTGAATAATGCCAACGGGGAGAAGGGCCTGAAAGAGAAAAGGATTGTTTCTGCTGCAGCAGGAGTCCGTGTACTGATAAGCGATAAGTACGAGGTAATAGCTGGTTCTCCGCTCATCGCTGTTACTGCTGCACCTGAAGAAGCCTTTCTTGAAATAGAGAAGGAATCAAAGACAAACATCGATCTATCAACCCACGGGATAACAGTGAAAGCAGAGGCGCTTGGATCACTAGAAGCCATTGCTTACGAGCTTTCGCAGAGAAATATTCTCATTAGAAGCGCCACAATAGGCGATATCACCAGAAGGGATGTCACCGACGTAGCCACTCTGAATGATCCAATGGAACGTCTGATCATCGGCTTTAATGTCACCGTCACTGACGATGCAAAGGAGGCGGTACTGCCAACCGATGCAGGGATACTCGTCGGAAATATAATATATTCACTCATGGACCAGGCAGAGAAGTGGCTTAAGGACAGGGAAACTCAGATACGCGAGATCAGAAAGCAGGAAAAATCAATGCCGGCCAAGATAACGATCATGCCGGAAAATATATTCAGGGCCACTAAGCCTGTTATTGTGGGGGTGCACATTGAGGGAGGAAGCATAAAGGTAGGGGACAAACTTATCAAGTCTGATGGCAGATATGGCGGTTCGATCAAGAGCATCAGGGACGGTGAAATGAGCAAGAAATTTGCGGAAGCTCCTTCGGAAGTCGCAGTAGCTATTGACGGAGTCACCCTGAACAGGCAGATTTTTCCGGGAGAAACTCTATATGTTGATATCCCGGAATCTGTTGTAAAAGAATTGAGGGAAAGCAACGTTGATGCTGCCACAATGAGCGCAATGGATGAGACAATCAAGATAAAGCGGAAAGCGAATATTTTCTGGGGAACCCGAGCATAATTACTTCTTTCTAGGCAAATGCAGGTCTCTTCCGGTTCCTTGAGAGCAGTAGAACTGGGAGACTAAGGGCCAGCAGTGCAATCATAGCATAGTAAGTAAGAATAGCCGGCTTCAGGGCTATGGTTGTAATTATCATGGAAAGGCCCAGGACAAGGCACACTTTGTATATAGTGCTCCCGAAAATCACACCCGTGCTGATCTCATCCCGTTTTTTTCGTAGAGCGGAGGTGAAAATGAAAATTTCTGGAACTGAACCAGTAACGCCTGCAAAAATGAACCCGGATGTAAATAGGGACAGGTGAAGATAGGCAGCCAGATTGTCTACTACCCTTACCAGTTCATAGGATGACAGAAACAGCAGGAATATGCCAAGGAGGAGATAAATCCATGAAAATCTGAAGACAGCGATTTCGGGGGACGACTTTGAGGCATTGCCTGTTCTCATTGCATAAAGATAAATTGCAAAAATTGACAGCAACGCAATGCCGACATAAACAGATGCAACTTCGGTGTATGCAAAAATGGACAGAATTAAATAGGCGACGACAAGGAGAATTGTTTCAACGCGAAACTTGCTGAGGGCATTCTTCAGGGCCAATGGTGCAAGCAGAAGAAATACAACAAATGTGAACAGGTTGGATCCCTGTATGTTCCCTATGCTTATTTCACCAAGTTTCTCGAAGGCAGCTGTCAGCGAAAGAAAAAGTTCGTCAATTGAAGCTCCTATTGAAAGGATAACGGATCCAACTACCTTACCAGAAAGATTGAATTTTGCTCCTGCTGAGATGGACTGTTCCACAAAAAAATCAGATCCAACCTCAAGGCCAAGCAAAGACAGGATGATGCCGAGGATCGTGATTGATAAAGATTTCAGAGAAAATTCAAAATAAATAATCAGTAATAAGCCTGCCAGGATGAGGATGGCATATGAATTCCTGGATAAGTACTTCAAGCAATCACGATATTGCTATCTGTTGAGGCCTTATTACCTTGACATTCTCCTCTACCTTAACACCTCTGTTGAGTTTTTTGTAGTCGACAGACTCTGGTCTCAAGAGGCTAACTATATAGTTGAAAGCTATGTCGGCACTTTCCGGATCTCCGCAAGTATAGATATCAAGTGTGACCAGCCCGTGTTCCGGCCATGTATGGAAAGAAAGATGTGACTCTGCCAG
Organism: Thermoplasmata archaeon; assembly: GCA_021804185.1. Next base: position 5,887 of record JAJZKL010000023.1, read on the forward strand.
AAGAACTACTCCACTTGCTCCTTTTGGTTGAAACTGATAATAGTCCGAAGAAATCTCGGTAAGTCTACCTCGTTTTATAGCACCCTCAAATATCGGGTAAAGTTTATTCGCATCAGAGATCAAATCTTCATCGACACCGTAAAGATCTGCAATAATTTGAACACCTACGGCCACTTTCATCTTCCTCCATTTTTACACCCCAAATAATACAGATTTCCATAATTAATATGTTGTATTTAAATATTTATTGGGTCTTGACATTTTTTTTAATATATCCAACACCAAATAAATTCGCACAGACCTAGCATGGTAAATAAATATATTTATAAATATTATTATATTTTTATACAAATAAGGTCAAAGTTAATCTAGATGCATAATTTTTAGCCTGATTTCCGGGTTTTTCGTTTCCAGTGAGGCTATGTCTGAAAGTGAAAAATGGAACCGCCGTCTGGAGACGAGAATCGTTGAAGATTCTCCACGTGAAGCAGATTCAAATGCTGAATGCAGCGAAGCATACTCAAAGGCAGGTACGATCCCGATAGCCGCCGTTACTATCCTTGATGTCTCACCTATTATCCCCATTTTTTTATCTTTTGTCAGATCAGGATTTTTCTTAAAAAAGTCGCTAATAGTCTGCATATTGTCCAGATCCTCTGCATTTGGTATGACAATTATCGTAACGGAACCAAGCTGTATGTCGATAAGTCCTGTAACCATGCTTACGGCCTGCAAATATCCCTGGACCGAATCAATCTGCGCAATTCCAGTTGCTCCTTTCACCTTTGCATCCCTAATTCTTGAAGCATGCAGGTAACCATCACGCATGCAGAGGCTTACCCTGTCTCCTTTCCGGATATCCCCGTCACTAATAGCTTCCCATGAGAGGGCAGAATCCAGCTCAGAAATGTTCTCGTGCACGAAATTCCGGATGTCATTCAGGCCGCTATAGAGGAACTCAAAACCTTCCTTGGTCAGCGCATTTTTGTCGTTGATTAGCCCTTCGGATCTGAGTATTTTGAGATGGTAGATAACGCCCTGAAGGGTGATACCTATGTCCCTTCCAATCTCCGATGGTTTCACTCTTCCCCTAAATATGTTCGCGAGGATCATTAGCTGGCTGATTTTAGACTGTTCCAATGACATGAACCAGTGTCTATATGTTTATGAAAATAAATAGCTATTTATCCTTGGTTGAATCTTGGGTGGCGTTCACGTAATCGATCAGAAACCTGCAGACATTGTCCCCTGAAACGACGCGGTGAGTGGCAGAGACACCAGCATCGAGAAGCTTCCGGAATAGATCTGTTTCAACAGAGCAGGCTTCTCCGTAGCGTTCTGATATCGCCAGAATGGGACAGTTATATTCCATAAGCTCGAACTTATCTCCCTTCAGATTCCTCGACTCTGCCATATACCCGTCTGCATTCCTCAGTTCCATCAGCCTTTCTACCATTCTCGGATGGTCAAGGCCGGAAATTGCCTCAGAATATGGCCCATAAATTCTGGAGGTTCTCAGCCGGAGTATCCTGTCTATGTGTTCCCTGCCGAAGTTTTCCTCTACATAATTGAGGGCCTCAACAGCAAGCTCTTTGTGCCCTCTGGAAAATGAATCAATACCCTTCTCAGTAAGCCTGAAAAAGCAACTTGGCCTGCCTCTTCCCGAATTCCTGTACCTTCTCTCTACAAGTCCGCCTGATTCAAGCTTTACAATCTGTTTGAGTACTGCCACTTTTGAAATTCCCATGGTGTCTGCAAGGCTCTTCAAAGACATCTCCCTGTTTTTCTTTAGAATGACAAACATGTCTTCTGTTAGCGGGCCTTCACCCTGATGGCTCTTTTCGTAGCTCATGAGTCTTGATGCAAGTATGAGTTATTAAATTTATGTGATTTTAGTTAATATAATCTATCCCAGGAAAAGCGCTCATTAATTCCCTTACTGCGCGTCCAGGGTCGACACTGGAATACACCCAGGAAATGACACAGATTCCATCGAGATTAAAAGGTCGCAGTATTGCGGCATTTTCAGGATTAATTCCCCCAATTGCAAAAATAGGCACGTGAATGTATTTCCTTATCCCTTTCAGGACTTCGATATCATACAATCTAGCATCATTTTTTGAATTCGTCACAAAGAAAGGGCCAAAGGATACATAATCTGCCCCCAAGGTCTGTGCCTCAACTGCAATTTCTCGGCTACCATAGGTGGAACACCCTATTATCTTATCTGGCAGCCTCTTTCTTGCCTCCGAAAGTGGGACGTCATCTTTTCCGATATGAAGTCCGTCGGCATTGACTGCAGTAGCAAGATTCACATCATCATCGATTATGAATATCTTGTTATATCTGTAAGCCAGGTTGGACAGTTTTTGCGCGAGTTCCAGTTTATCGTGGAAACCTGCAGATTTATTCCGATATTGCAGTATGGAAACCCCTGAAACCAGGGCCTTTTCTGTTACCTCAAAAAAATTTGAGGTTATTGGTTCCGGTGTAACAAGATATATTCCGCCGAGTGTCATTTCAGGTTCCTTGAAGTAGCATTGTCTATGGCTTTCCAGAAATCGTCTTTGCCGGGCGGGCCGATTTCTAGCAGCTTGCCGTCCACTTCCAGTTTTATTCCAGCCGATTTCTCCATCATTTTTCCTGCTATTGTGGCTGGGATGTTCCTTGATTTAAGCACTTTTACAAGCTCTTCAGCTCTTTTCT